>NZ_JBITTM010000034.1:0-114696 GCF_044541955.1 Kitasatospora sp. NPDC085464 | reverse complement strand
TCCGCCGGACGGGCGTAGGCCACCCGGCCCACGCCCGACAGCAAGATCAACACCTAGTCCAACCGGGTGTCGTACACCTAGATCGTGATAGTCCCGTCATGGCGTCTGCCTCCCCGGGGAGGTGGGGTCGTCGAGTCGGATGGTGATCGGCTTGGTCCTGCCGACGATGTCGAACTCCTTGGCGAGTCCCGTCTGGTGCAGGGTCGCCATGTCGTGGTCCGTGACGTTCGTGCCGGCGATCTGTGTGCTCTTGCCTTCGTCCCAGTTGTAGCGGTCCCAGACGTTGACCTGGTACTCCAGGGACACCTGGGGTTTTCCGTCCGCTCCCGGGACGGCTGTCACCACTCCCGACGTGAGATTGGGATGACTGCCGATCGCGTAGAACCAGTTCTCGTCCTGGAACGTATTTTGATCAACCGGGCTCTCGACAGGGATCGAGACCGGAACGCCTCCCGACTTCTCGAACGCCTCCACCGCAGCCTGGCGCCACTTGTCCTTGTTGGCGGCCAGTTGGGCGTCTGCGTTCGCCCGGAAGAGCGCGTCGTCACGGAGCATGGGCTCGACCTCCAGGTCGAGGGGCGTACCGTTGTTGTCCAGGTAGTGCGCCAGGTTGCGGGCGGCAGCGGGGTAGCCGGCGAGGGCGCCGCCACCGACCATGCTCGCGACCTCCACCTGCATCATCTGATCGGCGATGCCCGGCTCCCGGACTCCCCATGGCCCGGCCCCCTTGTCCGGCGACGACCACTCGTACTCGGTCGGCCCGAGGATTCCGGCCTTGATCAGCTTGTCCGAATCTGCCGTGAGCAGTCCGGCTCGCACAGCGGGGTCGAGCCCGGCCCACCAGTCCTTCAGGGCCTTGGGGTCGGTCGGCATGCCCGTGGCCGCCTCCAGGTCACTCACGGCGTTCCGTACCGCGTCCGGATGCGTCGCCGGGTCGACGTCCTGCGGGTCGAGCGCGCGCAGGGCCGTGGCCATGGCGTTGTCCGCTTCGCCGGCCGCCGTCAGGGCAGCGGTCATGACCTGGACGTGCTGTTGGACTTCGTCCCACTTGCGCTTCTGGTAGGCGATCGCCTCGGGATCGTTGCGCTCCTCGGGCGGTAGGTCGGGGAGGGTGACGGTGCCGTCCTCGGCGACGGTGGCGCCGAGGGCTTCGGCGTCGCCGATGGCCCGGAGAAGTTTCTGCTGGGCTTCGGTGAAGGCCTTCTTGGCGCGGTGCAGGGCGGCGGACACGGCCAGCGCCTCGTAGTGGAAAGCGTGCAGTTCGTCGGTGAGGAACCCGATCTCCCGGGCGGCCTCCTCGGCGGCGGCGCCGGTCCACGGCCGGTTCCCGGTGCCCGGGGGCGCGTAGGGGCCGCTGCCGCCCGTCAGTGGCTGGAGGACGTCGGAGCGCATCCTGCCGGCGACGTGCTCCAGGTGCCCGGAGAGGCCGTTCCAGGTGTCGCCCGCGTGGTCGAGGGAGTCGAAGGTGGCGTGACGGAGCAGGGCGAAGGTCACCATGGTCACTGCCCCCGGAATCCGGCGGCGGCGTTGTCGTCGGCCGCGTGGTAGCTGCGGACGGTGGCGTCCAGACGGTCGGCGGTGAGGCCGAGCCGGTTGTCGAGGCTGGTCCAGCGGGACTTCCACCAGGTGAGTGCCTGGGACAGTGCGGGGCCGCCGGCCCAGCCGCCCGCCAGTGCCTGGACGGCTGCGGCCGTGTCGGGTTCGATGCGGCCGACGGAGGAGCGGATCTCACCCCGCAGCCGTCGGGATTCGCCGGCGGCCTGCTGGAGCACGGCGGGCTGCACGAGGACGGGGGCGCCCGCGGTGACCGCACCCGTCCACGGTCCGGTCGTGCGGGGTGGCGCGAGCGGGCCCGGTGCGGGCGGTGCGTCCTGGCCGTGGAGCCACGGGTTCCGGTCCTTGTCGTCGGTGCCTGCCATGAGCAGAAGCCCCCCTCTGCGTGAAACCATCGGTGCCCGAACCTAGCGGACGGGGCACGGCCAGGAGGCGCTTTCGCGGGGGCGCGCGGGGTGTAGCCATCGGTGCTACGCGGGGCTACCGTGGATGGCATGAAGACGATTACCCAGCGGGAGTTCCGGAACAACTCCGCCGCGGTGATGGACGCGGTGGAGGCGGGGGAGACCTTCCACATCACCAGGAACGGGGTCGAGGTGGCGGAGTTGCGGCCGGTGTCCGGGCGACGGCGGCTCACGGCGGAGGAGCTGGTGGCGCGGCACGTGAAGCTGCCGCGGGTGGACTACCAGCAGATGCGTAAGGAGGCCGAGGACTACTTCGGACCCGAGGAGCTGGTGGGGGACGAGGGCGACGACCCGTTCGAGCGGCGGCGTGGCTGAGCGCCGCAGGGCGTCCCGGCGGCGGCCCGCCGGGGTGCTGGACACCTGTGTCTACATCGACCTGGCGCTGCTCGACCCGGCGGACCTGCCGGCCGTGCCGGAGCTGACCGCGATCACGTTCGCGGAGTTGCAGCAGGGCGTGTCGATGGCCCGGGACCCGGCGAGCCGGGCGGCCCGGCTGGAGGTGCTGGGCGCGGCGATGGCCGACTTCGATCCGCTGCCCTTCGACGCGGCCGCCGCCGCCCGCTACGGGACGCTGGTGACCCTGACCATCGCCGCCGGCCGGCAGCCGCGGCCGCGTCGGATCGACCTGATGATCGCCGCCGTGGCCTCCGCCCACGGGCTGCCGTTGTACACGCGCAACGTGGCGGACTTCCGGGGGCTGGGTTCGGCGGTGGAGGTCATCGGGTTGTGAGGGCGGCGGTTCCGTCCCGTTCGACCCGGTCGGCGAGGGCGGCGGCGAACCGCAGGGCCGCGCGCCGGCTGCGGCTGCGCAGCAGGATGACGTTGTTGTCGCCGCCCCTGCCCCGGTCGGGGCCCGCGGCGGCGCCGACGGCCCAGCGCGGGCGGTCGGCGAGCCGGAGGGCCAGCCAGCGGAGGCCGGCGTTCAGGCCGACGAGTACGACGTAGAGGACGAACAGGACGAGTCCTTCGACGCCACCGCTGCTCAGGTCGGTGGGCGGGACGGGGTCGTAGCCGTCCAGCGGTTTGCGGGTGGCCCGGAAGCGGCCGAGCCACACGACGGCGATCCGTACGGGCTCGTCGTCGGGGCCGGTGACGTCGAGGTAGCCGATCGACCCTGCCCGCTTGCCCTCTGCCCAGGCCTTCCGTTCGGCGGCGATGGACGCGGTCCGCTGGTGTTCCCGGGTCTCGGTCTCGACGACCTCCTGGCGCTTCGTGAACTCCGCGCTCCAGGCCTTCTCGCGCTTCTTCTGCTCGGCGGACCACGCCCGTTCGCGTTCGCGACGCTCGTCGGTGCTGATCTGCCGCCCCCGCTGACTGTTCATCCGCTCATCCTAGGAGGCGGGTCGGTGGGAGCGGCAGGCTCCGGCGGGCGGCAGATCCTGCCGGAGCCTGCGCGGGTGCCCGTCAGCCCAGGCGGACCGCCGTCCCGGTCGCGGCGGAGGTGCGGGCGGCCTCCAGGACGGTGAGGGTGGCCACCGCGTCGCGCGGGTCGACCGGGGGCGGGGTGCCCGGGTCGGCCAGGGCGGCGGCGATGCCCGCGTAGTAGGCGGGGTAGTCGCCCGGGTCCGTCGGGAGGGAGATCGCGGACTCGTCCGTGCCGAGGGTGCCGTAGTGCCCGGGCTCGTCGGCGCCCCACGGGCGGGTGTCGTCGGGGCGCAGGCCGGCCCGCAGGTCGGCTTCCTGCGGGTCCATGCCGGGCTTGACGTACCCGGCGGCGTCGCCGAGCACCCGCAGCCGGGGGCCGATCAGCGGGGTGATGGCGCTGGTCCACAGGTGCGAGCGGGTGCCGGAGGCGTGGGTGAGGGCGAGGAAGGCGTCGTCGTCCACGACCGCGCCGTCGCGCCGCACGTCGATCTCCGCGTACACCGTCTCGACCGGTCCGAACAGGGTGAGCGCCTGGTCGACCAGGTGACTGCCCAGGTCGTACAGGGTGCCGCCGACCTCGGACGGGTCGGCCAGCTCGCGCCAGCCCGGCTTGGGCTTGGGACGGAAGCGCTCGAATCGGGACTCGAAGCGGTGCACCCGGCCGAGCGCGCCGCCGCGCACCAGGCGGCCGACGGTGAGGAAGTCGCCGTCCCAGCGCCGGTTCTGGAAGACGGAGAGCAGGACGCCCCGCTCCTCGGCGAGCCGGCAGAGCTCCTGCGCCTCCGCGGCGGTGCCGGCCAGCGGCTTGTCCACCACGGTGGCCAGGCCGGCCCGCAGGGCGGCGCGGGCGAGCGGGGCGTGGGTGCGGTTGGGGGAGGCGATGACGACCAGGTCGAGCGCGTCCGGGTCGGCGAGCAGCTGCTCGGGGGTGTCCACGGCGCGGGCGCCCGGGTGTTCGCGTGCCAGCTGCTCGCGGCGCTCGGGGTTGGCGGTGACCACGGCGTCCAGCCGCAGCCCCGGCGTGGTGGCGATCAGCGGCGCGTGGAAGGCGGAGCCGGCCAGGCCGTAGCCGATCAGGCCGACGCGCAGCGGCTGTTCGGGCAGGGGGCGGGAGGTCTGCGGGTTCATGAGGCCTACTCAATCACGGGGCGCCCGGTTGCTCCCGGTTTGGTGCGCGGCGTCGGGGGCGCCGACCGGTCCCAGGCGGGGGTGCGGTGCCGGAGCGCTGACGGCTCCTGGACGGGGCCGTCGTTGCGGGCGCCGTCGCGGGCGTCGTCGGGGAGGACCGCCGGCTCGTGGTCGGGGCAGTCGACGCGCAACCGGCCGTCGCCGAACGGGGCGTCGACGAAGTCGCAGTGGTGCGGCGCGCGCGGGTCCTCGGGGTGGGCGTCGGGCCGGTAGAAGCGGCAGGTGACGCAGGTGCGGGAGACCGGGACGGCGCCGTGGCGCTGGAGCGCGCGGATCATCGTGGTGGTGCCGCGGAGCATCGCGGCCACGGTGTCCCCGTCGAGGGCGGCGAGCGCCTCGCCGAGCGGCGGCGGGACGACGGCGAGGCGTTCGGCCTCGGCGCGCCCGGCGTCGGTGAGGGTCAGCGTGACGGCGCGCGAGTCGGCCCGGTCGCGTTGACGGTCCACCAGTTCCTTGCCGACGAGGGCGCGGACGGCGTCGCTGACGGTGGGTGCGGTGGAGGCGAGCGCGGTGACGATCTCGCCCTGGCGGCGGGGCCGCCGGTCGCCGGCCAGGAACAGCAGGATGTCGGCCTGGAGCGGGGTGAGCCGGACCGGGCCGGCGTTGTGCCAGGTGCTGAGGCGGACGGCCTGGCCGAGTCGGGTGAGCCCGATCAGCAGTTGCTCGCTGGGGGAGAGTCCGGGTAGCGGATCCGCCATGGTGTCCGGTCCTCTCCTCTGGTCGGCCTTCCGCCCGGGCGGCTCGGCCAACGGGCCTGTCCGGCCGTCGGGTCCGCTCGGCCTTCGGGCCTGTCCGGCCGTCGGGTCCGCTCGGCGTTCGGGCCTGTCCGGCCGTCGGGTCCGCTCGGCGTTCGGGTCGGGTGGCCGGCGTGCGATGTGCACCCTTGCATTCTAGGCAGTGCCAACTATATTTGGCTCTGCCAACAATCACTTGGCACTGCCAACGAAAGTCAATCGCAGCGAACGGAGAGCACAGCCATGCCCCGACTCGGCACGATCGACCCCGCGGCCGCCGAACCCGCCGCCAAGGCCCTTCTCGACAAGGTCGAGCGGGCCCTCGGCGTGACGCCCAACATGATGCGCGCCATGGCCGCCTCGCCCGCCGTCCTGGAGGCCTACCTGGCCTTCGGCGGCGTCCTGGCCAAGGGGCGCCTCGGCGCCGGCCTGCGGGAGCAGATCGCCCTGGTCACCGCCGTCGAGAACGCGTGTGACTACTGCTACGCCGCCCACCACGTCCTGGGCGCCCGAGCGGGCGTCAGCCCGGCCGACCTCGCCGCCGGCGGCCACGCCGGGGCCGCCGACCCGAAGGAGGCCGCGGCCCTGCGGTTCGCCCGCACCGTCCTGCGCAGCAAGGGCTTCGTCTCCGACGAGGACCTCGCCGAGGTGCGCGCGGCCGGCTACGGGGACGGCGAGATCGGCGAGATCATCGGCGCGGTCGCGCTGAACTCCTTCACCAACTGGTTCAACTCGGTCGGCCGGACCGAGATCGACTTCCCGGTCGTTCCGCTGCCCGAGCCGACGCCGGCCGGCGCCTAGGCCGGCGGCTGGGCCGACGGCCGGGTCCCGGTCCCGGTCCTGGGCGTAGGCGCGGCACACCGGCGCACCCTCCCGACCGCGGCGGAAGGGCGCGCCGGTGCGCCGCAGTGCCACTCCGCGCCCACCAACCGGTCCGCAGGCGGCGCCGGCTCTCCCGGGTCGGCCGTTTCCCGGTGCCCGAGGTCCGCCGGGATACTTCCGGGGTGCTGTTGACCTGGATCGCCGAGGTGGCGGATGAGCCGCTGGTGCTGGAGCCGACCGACCGGCGGGTGGAGTGGGAGACCAACACCTGGTGGCTGGGTGCGGAGGACGAGGACAGGCGGGCCCTGTCGGTGCCGGAGGTGGTCGCCGCCTTCGAGCGGACCGCCGAAGGCATCCGGCGCCGCATCCGCGGGATGGGCTTCGCCGGGGTGGCGACGTTCTACGTGTGGCACGACGAGCAGGCCGGGCAGCTCCGGTGCTCGACCGGATCGGTGGCCGCGGACGAGTTGCCGTTCGGCGGTGCCTACATGCCGTCCGGCGACCTCGGCGCCGTGATCGAGGGCTTCCTGAGCGACCGGGGGCCGGGCGTCGTCGCCTGGTCGGACCTTGAGGACCTGTCGGACCTTGAGGACGGGGCGGACCTTGAGGATGTGCACGACCGGTGCGGGCAGGCCCCCGAGCCGGAGGTCGCACCGTTTCCGGTGTGGGTGAGCAGCGTCGGGCGGGCTTCACGGTGACCGGTTCCGCCCGCCGGGGCGGCCTCGGCGGCGGTGCGGACGGCCGGGCAGGACGGCTCTTCAGGGCGCGCTGACGGACGGCTACGCTGGGCGGTGTCAGGGCAGCCAGTGGCGCCCGGCCGGCCGAGGGTGTCCGGTCCGGAGCGGTGTTACGAGATCGACCAGAACCGTTGCAAGACCGAGGAGACACCTACGTGGCAGAGCGCAAGCCCATCGAGTCCTGGCTGACCGACATGGACGGGGTCCTCATCCACGAGGGCACGCCGATCCCCGGGGCGGAGGAGTTCCTGCGCCGGCTGCGGGAGTCCGGCAAGCCCTTCCTGGTCCTCACCAACAACTCGATCTACACCCCGCGCGACCTCAGCGCCCGTCTGGCCGGGATGGGCCTGGAGGTCCCGGAGGAGTGCATCTGGACCTCCGCCCTGGCCACCGCGAAGTTCCTCAAGAGCCAGCGTCCGAACGGCACCGCCTACGTGATCGGCGAGGCCGGGCTCACCACCGCGCTGTACCAGGCCGGCTACGTGCTGACCGACAACAACCCCGACTACGTGGTCCTCGGCGAGACCCGCACCTACTCCTTCGAGGCGCTCACCAAGGCGATCCGCCTGATCAACCAGGGCGCCCGGTTCATCTGCACCAACCCGGACGAGACCGGCCCCTCGCCCGAGGGCGTGCTGCCGGCCACCGGATCGGTCGCGGCGCTGATCACCAAGGCGACCGGCGTCGAGCCGTACTTCGTCGGCAAGCCCAACCCGCTGATGATGCGCGAGGCGCTGAACACCGCCGGCGCCCACTCCGAGAGCGCCGTGATGATCGGCGACCGGATGGACACCGACATCGTCGCGGGCATGGAGGCGGGCATGGAGACGATCCTGGTGCTCACCGGCCTGACCTCCGCCGCCGACGTGGAGCGCTTCCCGTACCGGCCGACCCGCGTGGTCACGTCGATCGCGGACCTGGTCGAGCTGGTCTAGCCTCTGCGGTGCTGTCGTGGGCCCCGTTCCGGCCGTTCGCCGGGGCGGGGCCCGCTTCGTACGGTTCGGCATGCGGGAGGCTTCGGCATGCGGGGAGGCAAGGCGCGCATGAGCACGACGGGGGAGTCACCGGAGCCCGGGCTGCGGGGGACGGAACCGCGGGAGCCCGAGCAGGCGGGCCCGGAGGAGAAGCGGGTCACCTGGGCGGAGCTCTACTTCGACCTGGTCTTCGTCTTCGCGATCACGCAGGTCTCCGGCCTGCTGCACCACCACCACGACGCGGCCGGCCTGGTCCGGGCGCTGGTGGTCTTCGTGCCGGTGTACTGGTGCTGGGTGGGCACCACCGTGCAGGCCAACATCCGGGACGTGGACAACCTGCGGGACCGCCTCGGCATCCTGCTGGTCGGCCTGGCGGGCCTGTTCATGGCGCTCGCGATCCCGGGCGCGTACGGCGGGCGGGGCGTGCTGCTCGGCGCCGCGTACTGGCTGGCCAGGCTGGTGCTGCTGCTCCTGCTGGTCCGCGTCCCGGGCGTCTGGCGCGGCCCGTACGGCGTGGGCGTGCTGGTCAGCGGGCCGCTGCTGGTGACGGGCGGGCTGCTGCCGGACGGGCCGCGGCTGGTGCTGTGGACGGCGGCCGCGCTCGGTGACCTGGCCGCGCCGCTGGTGTTCCGCCGTCGGCTCGCCAAGGTCGCCTACCACCCCGAGCACATGCCGGAGCGGTTCGCGCTGTTCCTGCTGGTGGCGCTCGGCGAATCGATCGTCGGGATCGGTGGCACGGCGGCCTCCGCCCGGTTGGACGTGGCCGAACTCGCCGCGGTGGCGGTCGCGTTCACGATCTCGGCGGGCCTGTGGTGGCAGTACTTCGTGTACGCGGCCGATGCGATGCGGCATGCCGTGGTGATCGCCGACTCGCGCCGGGACGTGGTCCGGCGGATCTTCCAGTACGGGCACCTGGCGCTGGTCGCCGGGGTGATCGGGGTGGCGGTCGGCTTCGGGGAGACGGTCGCGGACCCGTGGCAGGTGCTCGGCCCGGGGTCGGTGACGTTGCTGTACGGCGGCTGCGGGCTGTACCTGCTGACCTTCGGGTACACGCGGTGGATGATGTTCCGCCAGGTCGCGTCGACCCGGATCGCCGCGGCCGTGGTGGCGCTGGCGCTGTTGCCCGCCATGGTGCGGCTGCCGGCGCTGGTGGTGCTGTCGACACTGGCGGTGCTGCTGGTGACGCTCAACATGCTGGAACACCTCCGGGTGGAGCGCACCGCGCGCTCCGCCGCCGGGGCCCCGGCGGCGGCGGCCTCGGCCTCGGATCCTGCCTCCGCGGCTGCTCCGGCCCCGGCCGCCGGCTCCGCGCCCGCTCCTGTGGAGTGAGTTGTCGGTGGGCCTGTGTAGCGTTCGGGGTGAAAGAGGGCGTGCGGCGCAGCAGCCGCGGTGTGGGAGGTAGATGTCGTGACGGACACGGTCGAGGCGGGCGTGGTCGAGGCCGGCGAGGGCGGCGGGCTGGAGCTGCCCGAGTCCTGGCGCGGGGTGCTGGGCGCCGAGACGGAGAAGCCGTACTTCGCCGAGCTGGCGGCCTTCGTGGCGGCCCAGCGCGCGGAGCACGAGGTGTTCCCGCCGAGCGGCCAGGAGTTCGCCGCGCTGGAGGCCACTCCGTACGACAAGGTCCGGGTACTGGTGCTCGGCCAGGACCCGTACCACGACAACGGCCAGGCCCACGGCATGAGCTTCTCGGTGCTGCCCGGCACCAAGACGCCGCCTTCGCTGCGCAACATCTTCAAGGAGCTGGACGCCGACCTGGGCATCCCGGCTCCGGACAACGGCTACCTGATGCACTGGGCCGAGCAGGGCGTGCTGCTGCTCAACGCGGTGCTCACGGTCCGTGCGCACGAGGCGAACTCGCACAAGGCCAAGGGCTGGGAGAAGTTCACCGACGCGGTGATCAAGGCGGTGAGCGAGCGCGAGGAGCCGGTGGTCTTCGTGCTGTGGGGCAACTACGCGAAGAAGAAGCTGCCGCTGATCGACACCGAGAAGCACGTGGTGGTGCAGGGCGCGCACCCGTCGCCGCTGTCCGCCAAGCTGTTCTTCGGCAGCCGTCCGTTCTCGCAGATCAATGCCGCGCTGGACGGTTTCGGCGGCGAGCCGATCGACTGGCAGGTGCCCGACCTGAAGCAGGCCTGAGCCTCGGCCCGGGGTTCGTCGGGGGCGGGTCCCGGGGTCCGGTGGCCGTGGTCGGACGGGTTCGATCTCCCGTTCGCCCACGGCCACTTGGCGTTCACGGCTGGTGGCCGTCGGTCGGTACCGGGTGTGCTTAGCTGGTGCCGATCGGTCGCCGGACCGGTCCTGGGAGGGGCGGTACGTGCACGGGCTGGGGCGGGCGAGGACGTTTCGGTGGGTGAGGGCCTCCCGGTGGGCCGTGGGGGCGGCGCTGGCCGGGGTGCTGGTGGCCGTGTCCGGTTGCAGCGGTCCGGGCGGCGGCGCAGGCGGCGGGTCCGCCTCCTCGGGCGGCGCAGCCGCCTCCGGCTCCACCGTCGCGGGCACGGCCGCCGGGTCCGGTGGTCTCGCCCAACTGCCCGGGCAGACCTTCTTCGTCTCGGACCGGACCAACGCGGCCCTGCAGGTGACGGCGCTGCGCGGCCAGGGCCGGACGGCGGAGGCGGACACGCTGCTGAGGATCGCCTCCCAGCCCTCGTCGCAGTGGCTCGGTGAGCAGGGGGCCAAGGAGATCGCCGAGCAGGTGAGCCGGCGGGCCGCCGAGGCGGACCGGACGGCGGTCTTCGTCGCGTACGACATCCCGCACCGCGACTGCGGCCAGTACTCGGCCGGCGGCGCCGCGGACGCTGCCGCCTACCGGGCCTGGATCACCGACGTGGCCCGGGCCCTCGGCGACCGCAAGGCCTGGGTGGTGCTGGAGCCGGACGCCGTCGCGCACACCCTGGACACCTGCGGCATCAAGGGCGACCTGGCCGCCGAGCGGTACGGTCTGCTGGCCTTCGCCGTCCAGGAGTTGAAGAAGCGTCCGAACGTCCGGGTCTACCTGGACGCGGGCAACCCCGGCTGGGCGCAGGACCCGGACGAGCTCGCCGGCGCGCTGCGCAGGGCCGGCATCGCCGCCGCGGACGGTTTCGCCGTGAACGTCGCCAACTTCTACGACACCGAACGGAACGCGGCGTACGGCGCCCGGCTCTCCGCCGCGCTGGGCGGGAAGCACTTCGTCATCGACACCAGTCGCAGCGGCAACGGTGCGCTGGGCGGCGACTCCTGGTGCAACCCGCCCGGGCGTGCCCTGGGTGAGCGGCCGACCGCCGAGACCGGCCGGCCGGGGGTGGACGCCTACCTGTGGATCAAGAACCCGGGCGAGTCGGACGGGGACTGCGGACGTGGCGAGCCCCGGGCGGGCGAGTTCTGGCTGCCGTACGCGCTCGGGCTGGCGCAGGCGGCACGCTGAGGCAGCGGGCTGCGCCCGTGCCCCCGGCTCGGGCGCTTCCATTTCGGCTACCCGTCCGACCGGCTGCCTTCCCGGGCCGGTCCGCTCAGCTCAGCCGGTGACCTGGATCCAGCGGGCGACCGACGGGGTGCCGGCGGCGTCCGTCAGGAACAGCATGTACCAGCCCGGGGGCAGCAGGTCGGGGTTGCCGGGGAGGGCGAGCGAGATGCCGTCCGCCGTCCGCCCGGTGATGTCGAGGGCCACCGAGCGCTGTTCGACGTCCGTCACGTGGGTGACCGAACTCGGCCGGATCAGCTTGGCGGTGGCGACGGCCTCCGGCCGGGAGGTGCCGACGCTGACGGTGCCGCCGAGCTTCGCCGCCTGCGGCGCGGTGCCCACCTGCGGGCGGTCGCCGCGGTACAGGTAGGGCGGGGTGTAGATCTCGATGCGCTGCTCGAAGCCGCCGGGCTGGGTCTCGGCCTTGTCGGCGAAGAGCGGGTTGGAGCCGAGCACGGCGACCCGGCCGTCGGGCAGCAGCAGCGCCTCCGAGTGGTAGTTGCGGCCGACGGTCGGCTCGGCGGCGGTGGTGAAGCTGTTGGAATCCGGGTGGTACACCTGCGCCTTGAGCAGGTCGCTGTCGCCCCGGCCGCGGTAGCCGCTGGAGCCGCCGGTGGTGAAGACGGTGTCGTCCGGGAGGATCACGCTGTTGAGGTAGCGGGTGCCGCCGGCCGGCAGGTCCGGGCCGGGGGTGAAGGAGGGCTTGGCGGCGGCGAGGTCGGCGATGTCGGTGCGCGCCGTGGACAGCGGCGACTCGCCGACGCCACCGCCGCCGAGGACCATCACCCTCTGCGACTGCGCGGGCGGCAGCAGCACCGAGGAGGAGGTCTCGGTCAGGCCCGGGTCGCGCAGGCCGGGGACGGGCTGGAAGGTGTTGTTCGACAGGTCCCAGACGCCGGGCTCGCGGCCCTTGTCGGCGGGGCCGTAGCCCCCGTTCGAGCCGGAGTAGAAGAGCTTGCCGGAGGCGGTCAGGAAGATCGCCGGGTAGGTCGGGAAGTAGTGGTCGGGCGCCTTGGCCCAGGTCTTGTCCTTCGGGTCGTAGATCTCGTTGTCGTTGCCGTTGAGGATCCGGCCGGCGTCGTCCAGCCCGGAGACGGTGACCACCCGGCCGTCGCCCAGCCCGGTCAGCGTCGGGTACCAGCGGGCGTAGGCCATGTCGGTGACCGGCTCGTACAGTTCGGTGTCCGGGTTGAACTCGAAGGCGGAGCGGATGCCCTGGTACTCCTGCTTGTCCAGGGTCAGCTTGTCGCTCTGGCCGTAGAGGTTGCGGGCGTCGGCGCCGCTCAGGTCCTTGATCCGGTACTGGGCGGGCGAGCCGGCGACGTAGTCGGGGCCGGTGCCGACCGCCTCGACGAACACGTGCTGCTCGCCGGCGGTGATCACGGTCTGCTTGCCGGAGCCGCTCTTGGTCGCGGCCGGGACGGTCACCGGGACGGTGCTGGCGTACTCGCGGCCGTTCGGGGCGACGAAGACGGTGCCCTTCGGGAGGGTCCGGGCGCGCTCGGGGCTCTCGTTGCGCACCCGCATGACGCCGGCCGCCTTCTTCACCGCGCCCGCCAGCTTCTCGTACCGCTGGGTGCCGCCCGCGACCAGGACCCGGCCGTCCGGCAGCGAGGTGTGCCCGCCGCAGAACATGTCGGCCGGGGTGGGCACCAGCTTGTAGGTGTTCCGGGCCGGGTCCCAGAGCAGGCTCTTGAAGGTGCCCGCGTTGAACTGCTTCTCGTCGTTGCCGGAACCGGCCACGATCAGCACCTTGCCGGTGCGCAGCAGGGTGGCGTGGACGGCGTTGACCCGGAACTCGGCGGGCAGCGTCAGGGTCTGCCAGTGGCCGTACTGCGCCTTGTACCCGGGGCGGTTGATCACGTAGTGGTGGTACTGCTGGGTCGCGAAGCCGAGGACGGCCGGCGCGTTCATCCCCGCCACGGTCAGTGCGACGGTGCTGCCGAGGGCGAAGCGCTTGGTGCGGCCGGTCTTGTGGATCCTCACGGTGGTTGCTACTCCCTCAGTGGATGGGGGTGCCGCTCTCGTGCTGCGGGGCCCGGACGAACGGTGCGGGGTGCGCGGGGTGCGCCGGCTGCTGCGGGTGCGGGTGCGGGTGCGGCAGGTGCTGAGCGTGCTGCGGGTGCTGAGCGGTCGGCGCGGGCAGGGCGGGCTGAGCGTGCTGAGCGGGTTGCGGGGCCCGGGGGTCGCGGGCGTGGCGCGGGCGGCGCTTCTCCAGGAGGACCCTCGGGTCTGCGGCCGGGCCGCCCGTGACGGTGAGGGTGGCGGTGGGCCGGGTGCGGCGGCGGCGTACGGTGTCCCCGGCCAGGATCAGGAGCGGCAGCAGGGTCAGAGCCAGGGCGATCCAGGCCCAGGTGCGCATCGCGACGTGGTCGTAGCCGGTGAAGTAGGAGGCGGTGATCGCGCCGCCGAACACCAGTGTCCAGAACAGGTGGAAGCGGAAGGTGCCGAGGCGGTCGGTGCTGGCCGAGCGGCCCTTCGGCGTCACCTCGAAACGGCTGCGGCGGCGCACCAGTGCCTGCAGCAGCGAGGCCGCGTAGATCGGTCCGCAGAGCGCCGACATCACCATTCCGGCGACCCCGGACGAGCCGGCCGGCTCGTGCGGGCTCACGTTGTGCTTGCGGTTCCAGGTGTAGAGCAGGAGTTGGAGGGCGGCGGCGTCGCTGTAGAGCATCATCCAGATCTCGGAGGAGACGTGGACGCCCGAGGCGCCGAAGCCCAGGTAGAGCACGCTGGACAGGCCGCCGAGCAGCCAGGTGAGCGCGGCCATCGGGTAGAAGAGCACCATCAGCGAGTAGTTGAGCAGCCGGCCCGGTGAGAGCTGCCAGAGCACCCGCCAGTACTGGGTGAGCAGGGTCTCGTAGGTGCCCCGGCTCCAGCGGAGCTGCTGGGAGAAGAAGTCGGTCCAGGAGGAGGGGCCTTCGCCGACGGCGAGCACGTCCGGGGTGTACACGGACTTCCAGCGCTCTCCGGTCTCCGGGTTACGGCTCCGGTGGAACTCCAGACCGGTCGCCATGTCCTCGGTGATGGAGTCGTACAACCCGCCGATCGACTGGAGTGCGCGGATTCTGACGGCGTTGTTGGTTCCGACGAACATGGGCGCGCCGTAACGGTTTCCGGCGCGCTGGATGAGGGCGTGGAAGAGGTACTGCTGGCTCTCGGAGAATTTGGTGACGGCGGAGCCCGAGCTGCGGTAGTTCCCGTACACCTGGGGGCCCACCACGAATGCCACGTCGGGGTCGCGGAAGTAGCCGAGCATGCGCTCGCAGAAGTCCGGCAGCGGAACGTGGTCGGTGTCGACGGCCACCCAGAAGTCGTAGTCGTCGCCGTGCGCCTGGAGCCAGGCGTTGTAGTTGCCGTGCTTGCTCCTGGCACGGAACCGGCCCTCGGGGCGGTTCCAGTGCGGCCGGCCTGCCCGGGTGAAGTGGCGGACGCCCAGCTCGGCGCAGAGCTCCCGCATTGCAGAATCGTTTCCCTCGTCCAACAGCCAGACGTCGTAGGGGCCGTCGTGCCGCACGGCGCGGGCGGCGGCCAGCGTGGCCCGGACCATCTCGGGCGGCTCCTTGCCCGGCACGCAGGCGGTGAGGAAGGCGACCCGGGTGCCCCGTTCCGGGGTCACGGGGATCGGATCGCGGGCGACGAGGGTGGCGTGGGCGTTGGAGACCACGTTGACCAGCCGGAACACCTCGACCACGGCGATGATCCCGATCATCACCTTGTCGCCGAGCAGCACCAGGACGTTCGTCTCGTCCAGCCGCTCCGGCCAGTGCTCCGGCAGCAGGAGCCAGATCAGCAGCACCGCCTCCACGACGGGGGCGGCCGCCAGCAGCAGGGCGGCCCGGATCCGGTGCGGCTCGCGGCGCAACAGGCTCCGGTAGCGGACGCGGTAGGGCGCGCGGTACGGGTCGACGGAGGACCCGGGCTGCGAAGCGCCTGCCGCGGGCGGGGCCGCCGGGCCGCCCAGGGGGGTTGTCGCGGGGCCGGGGTCGGGGCTGGCGTCGGGGGTGCGGCCGGGGCCGGCGCTGGGGATGTGGCCGGGGACGGGGGCGGGGTGGGCCGGCTCGGGGCAGTAGATCCCGCCGCCGAGGTCGTCGTCGTTCGGATCGTGTGCCGGGCCGGCGAGGCGGCTGAAGTGGCCGTAGTCGTACGGGGCTTCGGGTATGGGTAACTCGCTCAGGGCGGCCCCGTCGAGCTGCCCGGTGCCTCGCCCCCGGGCCGTTCCGATGCCCTTTCGTCGCGAGAACGGCGTGGTCATAGCTGCTCCCCCCGGAGTTCACCTTGCGGTACTGCTCGGCCTCGTCGTGGAGTCGTCGTCCAGACAGAACACGGCCCGGTGAACTGCGGCCTTTCCAGGCAGTTCACCGGGCTGTTCGGCACATGAAGTGTGCGACTGGTTCAGTTGTGCGCCTGCACGGTGACTTCGAATGCGGGACCCGGCGAAACTCCCGGCTTCCCCTCCGGGCGCTCAGATCCGCTAGGTGGTCAACTCTCCCGGAGCGTCACGGTGATTGCAACCGTTCCGAGAAATGATCACCACCCAGGCATGAAGACCCAGTGGTTCCGGGCCGATCTCGCCGCCGGAGGTGATATGGATACGAATTCCTTCCGAGGGCGAGCCCCGTGGCGCGTCGGAGTGGGCGACGGGGTCATCCGGGCGGCAGCAGGGCGGCTCCGGTCGCCGCCCGGACCTCCTCGAACCCGACGCCCGGCGCCGTCTCCACCACGCGCAGCCCCTCCGGGGTCACGTCGATCACCGCGAGATCGGTGACGATCCGGTCCACGACTCCTCGACCCGTCGCGGGGAGCGACAGCTCGTCGACGATCTTCGGCGAGCCGTCCCTGGCGGTGTGCTCCATCACGACGATCAGCCGACGGGCCCCGTGCACCAGGTCCATCGCACCGCCCATGCCCTTGACCGTCTTGCCGGGGATCATCCAGTTCGCGAGGTCACCGGCGGCCGACACCTGCATCGCACCGAGCACCGAGACGTCGATCCGGCCCGCCCGGATCATGCCGAAGGAGAGGGCGGAGTCGAAGTACGAGGCCCCGGGGGCGACCGTCACGGTCTCCTTCCCGGCGTTGATCAGGTCGGCGTGCTCGGCGCCCTGCTCCGGGTACGGGCCGACACCGAGGATCCCGTTCTCGGAGTGCAGCACCACCTCGACGCCCGGCGGGAGGTGGTCGGGGATCAGGGTGGGCAGGCCGATGCCCAGATTCACGTACTGCCCGTCGCCCAACTCCCGTGCGGCGCGGGCGGCCAGGGCGTTGCGCCGGTCGAGGCCGGTGGCAGTGGTGGTGGTGGCGGTGGCGGCAGCGGTCGTCGCGGCGCCGTCCCCGCGGCCGCTACTGGAGGCGGGGCCGGCGCCGGTGCCGGGGCCGGGCAGGGTGCTGCTCGGGGCGGACATCGGCTCAGGCCTCCTGGAGTGCGGGGCGGACGGTCCGGCGCTCGATGCGGCGGTCCTCGGGGTCGGCGGCCACCACCCGGTCGACGTACACCCCGGGCAGGTGCACGGCGTCCGGCGGCAGCTCGCCCGGCTCGACGATCCGGTCCGCCTCGACCAGGGTGATCCGGCCCGCCGCCGCGCAGAGCGGGTTGAAGTTGCGGGCGGCCGCGTGGAACACGCAGTTGCCGTGCCGGTCCGCCGTCTCGGCGCGGACCAGCGCGAAGGACGCCGTGATCGCCTCTTCCAGCAGGTACCGGCGGCCGCCGAACTCCCGGACCTCCTTGGGCGGCGAGGCCACGGCCACCGAACCGTCCGCCGCGTAGCGCCACGGCAGCCCGCCCTCCTCGACCTGGGTGCCGACCCCGGCCGGGGTGAAGAACGCCGGGATGCCGGCGCCGCCCGCCCGGAGCCGTTCGGCCAGCGTGCCCTGCGGGGTCAGCTCCACCTCCAGCTCGCCGGAGAGGTACTGCCGGGCGAACTCCTTGTTCTCCCCGACGTACGACGCGGTCATCCGGGCGATCCGGCCCGCCCGCAGCAGCCGGCCGAGCCCCCATTCGTCCACCCCGCAGTTGTTCGAGACCACGCGCAGCCCGGTCGGGCCGGCGTCCACCAGCGCACCGATCAGGGTGCTCGGGATGCCGCAGAGGCCGAAGCCGCCGACGGCCAGCACGGCGCCGTCGGGGATGTCCCCGACGGCGTCGGCGGGAGAGTCCAGGACCTTGTCCAAGGGATCACCTCGTGAGGGAGCGGATGGAAGGGGGAGGGGAGAAGCGGGCGCGGGCCCGGCCCGCTCCCTTCCCGGGGCCGTCCCGGCTCGCAGGCGCCCCTCTCCACCGTCACCGCCCACGGGTCGGCGCAGCGATGGCGGCCACCACCATGGGTGGGTGCGGACCCGTGTCGGCGGGCCACACCCGCGCGCCCCGGAGGCGTTGCCGGACCGGCGGTATGTCGACCAGGTCCACATCCCGCCGGGCCGATGCATCGCCCGGCCACATGTCGCCGCTCCCACCGCACACCTACGGTTCCGGCATCCACCCCGCCGCACCTCAGGAGTCGGTCACCATGCGCAGTACGACAGCCCCCACCGGGACCGCCTCCGGCGTCGGCCCGGGCGATTCCCTGACCGGCGGACCGGCCCGGAAGCTCGCCGTCCTCGCGGCGGGCGTCCTGCTCGCCGCGGGCTGTGCCAAGGCCGGTACCGCCGGGACGGGCGCGGCGGGCGGCGGTGGCAAGGGCCCGGTCAAGGTGGGCCTGGTGTACTCCAGGACCGGACCGTTGGCGGCCTACGGCAAGCAGTACCTGGAGGGATTCAAGGCCGGCCTGAGCTACGCGACCAAGGGCACCGGAGCGGTCGACGGGCACAAGATCGAGTTCGAGGAGCAGGACGACGCGGGCGACCCGGCCAAGGCGGTGTCCGCCGCCAAGGACCTGATCGGCAAGGGCTACAAGGTGCTGGCCGGCTCCACCGCCTCCGGCGTGGCCCTCCAGGTCGGCCCGATCGCCGCCCAGAACAAGGTGCTCTTCATCAGCGGCCCGGCCGCCGCCGACAAGGTCACCGGTCTGAACACGTACACCTTCCGTTCCGGCCGCCAGTCCTACCAGGACATCAGGACCGCGGCCTCGTTCGTGGGCGATGCCAAGGGCAAGAAGGTCACCGTGCTCGCCCAGGACAACGCCTTCGGGCAGGCCAACGTGGCCGCCGTCAAGGCGGTGCTCGGCGCCGAGGGGGCGACGGTCGACCAGGTGCTCGCCCCGCCGAGCGCCACCGACCTCACGCCCTTCGCCACCCAGGCCAGGACCGCCAAACCCGACCTGCTGTTCGTCGCCTGGGCCGGTGACACCGCCTCGGCCCTGTGGACGGCGCTCAACCAGCAGGACGTGTTCACCGACACCAAGGTCGTCACCGGTCTCGACCTGGCGGCCTCCTACCCGCTGTTCGGACCGGCCGGCGAGAAGATCTCCTTCCTGAACCACTACTTCGGTGGTGCCGCGGGCACCCCGGTCGAGAAGGCCATGGACGAGGCCGTCACCGCTGCCGGTGGGAAGACCGACATCTTCACCCCTGACGGCTTCACCGCGGCCCAGATGATCGTGCACGCCGTCGAGGCCGCCCACGGCTCCGCCGACGACACGTCGGCCCTGGTCAAGGCGCTGGAGGGTTGGAGCTTCGACGGGGTGAAGGGCAGGACCACGGTCCGCGCCGAGGACCACGCCCTCCTCCAGCCGATGTTCCAGGTCCGGCTGACCGGCACCGGGTCCGCTGCCAAGCCCTCGGTGGAGAAGGTGCTGACCGCGGACGAGGTGGCGCCGCCGGTCGCCCCGATGGCGGGCTGATCCCGATGCCCGCCCGTACCGCCGCCGCTCCTGCCGCGTCGGCCGTGTGCTCCTCCTCTCCGGTGCTGGGACTGGACGGGCTCGGTTGGTCCGTCCGCGGGGTGCCCATCGTCGAGGACGTCTCCTTCTCTGTCGGCGAAGGCGAGTTCATCGCCTTCATCGGGCCCAACGGCGCCGGCAAGACCTCCCTCTTCAACCTGATCTCCGGCATCCACCCGGCCACCCGCGGCAGGCTCCGGCTCGACGGCGCCGACGTCACGGCCGAGAGCGTGCACGCGCGGGCTCGCCGGGGGCTCGGCCGCACCTTCCAGACCTCCTCCCTCTGGCCGGGCATGACGGTTGCCGACCATGTCCGGTTGGCCGCACAGGCGGCCGCCGGTCCGCGCGCCTCGTACCGGCTCTGGCGCCGGGCCGACCGCTACGAGGAGCAGTTGGCCGACACCCTGCACCGCACCGAGCTCACCGATCGCGCCGACACCCTGGCCGGCGCGCTCTCGCACGGGGAGAAGCGCAAGCTGGAGCTGGCCGTCCTGCTGGTCTCCGACCCGCGGCTGATCCTGCTGGACGAGCCGATGGCCGGCGTGAGCGCGGAGGAGGTACCGGCCCTCACCGAGCTGATCCGTTCCGTGCACCGCGACCTGGGCCGGACGGTCCTGATGGTCGAGCACCACATGGACGTCCTGCTCGGTCTGGCCGACCGGCTCGCGGTGATGCACCACGGCACCCTGCTCGCCCTGGACACCCCCGAGGCCGTGATGGCCGATCCGACGGTGCAACAGGCCTACCTGGGCGAGGCGTTGTGACCTCCTCTCCGCTCTCCTCGCCGCAGTCGTCCGCTTCTTCTCAGCCGTCCTCCTCGTTGTCGTCGGTTGCCGAACCCCTCCTCTCCGTCCGTGACCTGCGGGTGGTCGTCGAAGGGCTGCACATCCTGCACGGTGTCGACCTCGACGTGGCTCCCACCGGGGTCACCGCGCTCCTCGGCCGCAACGGTGCGGGCAAGACCACCACCGTCAAGGCCGTCATGGGCCTGGTGCCGCGTACGGGCAGCATCCGCCTCGGCGGTGCCGAACTCTCCTCCCTTCCCACACATCTGGTCGTTCGCCATGGCATCGGGTACGCGCCCGAGGACCGGGGGGTCTTCGCCGGTCTGACGGTCGCCGAGAACCTCCGCCTCGCCGAGCGCGGGGCCCCGGGCGGGGAGAGTGTCGCCGAGCCGAACTACCCGCTCGTCCACGAGCTCTTCCCCGAACTGAAGCACCGCGCCGGACAGTTGGCCGGGACGCTCTCCGGTGGCCAGCAGCAGATGGTGGCGATCGGCCGGACGCTGCTCAACCGCAACCGGTTGATCATCGCCGACGAGCCCACCAAGGGCCTGGCGCCCAGGATCGTCGCCGAGGTGGCCGAGGTCCTGGCGCGTGCAGCCGAGGCCGTGCCCGTCCTCCTCGTCGAGCAGAACCTCGCCCTCGTCCGCCGACTGGCCGGTACCTGCGCCGTCCTGGCCGACGGCCGCACCGCCCACCGCGGGGACACCGCCGAGCTGTTGGCGGACGAGGAAGCCGCCCGCCGCCTGCTCGGCGTCGGCTCCCGCCACCCGCTCGCCGGCGGGTCCCGGCCCGCGGCCTCCCCGGCCGCTCCTGCCGTCACCGCGGAGGTGAAGCCCTGATGGACACCGTCGTCCTCCTTTCCTGTACCGGGCTCGGTCTCGGTGCGCTGTACTTCCTGGTCGCCTCCGGTCTGTCGCTGATCTTCGGTCTGATGGACGTGCTCAACTTCGCGCACGGCGCCCTGCTCTCCATCGGCGCGTACGCCACCTGGTGGGCGGGCGCCGAGGCCGGTCTCTCCTTCTGGCTCGCGGTGCCGTTCGGCACCCTGGTCGGGACGGCCGCCGCCGTCCTGCTGGAGCTCTTCCTGATCCGGCCGCTCTACAGCCGCCCGCGCGATCAGATCCTCGCCACCGTCGGGGTCGGGCTCGCCGTACCCGCCCTGCTCATGGGGATCTGGGGCGCGGACGCCCGCCCCTTCCCCCAGCCGGCCCTGCTGTCCGGCACCTGGCACGTGCTCGGTGCGACCGTCCCGGTCAACCGCTTCGTGCTGGTGGCTGCCGCCGCGCTGCTGTTGCTCGCTCTTCGGTTGTTCCTCGCCCGCACCCGCTACGGGCTGGTCGTCCGGGCCGGCGTCGAGGACCGGGCGATGGTCACGGCGCTCGGCATCGACGTCCGGAGGGCGTTCACCCTCGTCTTCGCCCTCGGCGGGGCGGCCGCCGCGCTCGGCGGCGCCCTCGGCGGTCTCTACTTCGGTTCGGTCAATCCCGGCCAGGGGACCGGTCTGCTCATCTTCGCCTTCGTCGTCGTGGTCATGGGGGGCATGGGATCCGTGACCGGGGCCGCCGCCGCCTCGGTGGGCGTCGGCCTCGTCCAGCAGTTCGCCAACTACTACACCGGCGCCGGGCTCGGCGACCTCTCGGTCGTCGTCCTGCTCGCCGCACTGCTTCTGGTCCGACCCCGTGGACTCACCGGGAGGCTCGCGTGACCGCCGAAACTCCGATCACGAGCACCGGTGGCCCCGCGGTCCACCGCAGCGCCGCCCCGGCAGGGGGGACTGACACCGGCCTTCCCGCGACTCACGGGGAACACACACGCGAGTCCGCCATGATCACTCGAACAGGTGATTCATTCACTCATCGCTGGACAGTGCTGCACAGAGCGCTACGCTGGTGGCCGATCGCCCTGCTGATCACGCTCCTTGTCGCCCCATACAGTGCGCTTCCCGTCCCGGGACTGCTCGACGGCCCACTCGGCAGCCCGGGAAGCCTCCAACTCCTCGCCCTGTGCCTGCTCTACGGGGCCCTCGCCACCGGCTACGACCTCCTGCTCGGCCGTACCGGACTGCTCTCCTTCGGCCACGCGCTCTACTTCGCGACCGGCCTCTACGCCACCGATCTCGGCATGCTGGAGCTGCAACTGCCGTTCGCCGCCGCCGCGGTGTTCGGTGTCGCCTGCACCGTGCTGCTGGCCCTGCTGCTCGGCTCGGTGAGCCTGCGCGTCACCGGCATCGGCTTCTCCATGGTCACCCTCGCCTTCGCCCAGGCCGGCTCCATCCTCGTCCAGCGGAACCCCGGTGGCGTCACCGGCGGCGAGGAGGGCCGGTCCGCCCCGGCCGACCTGCTGCCCTCCGGCCTGCTCGGGATCGAGAACACCGCCACCCTGTACTGGATCACCGTCGGCTACCTGGTGCTGACGGTCGCCGCGGTCCACTGGGCCGTCAACTCGCCGATCGGGCGGGTCTGGGAGGGCATCAGGGAGAACGAGCGCCGGGTCGAGGTGCTCGGACTGCGCCCCTACGGCTACAAGTTGGTCGCCTTCGTGCTGGCCGGCGCGCTCGCCGGGCTGGGCGGGGTGGTCTACCTGCTGCTGACCGGCGGCGCCACCCCGCAGGCCGCCTCCTCGGACGCCACGCTCGCCCTCCTGGTCATGGTCGTCCTCGGTGGGTCCGGCACCCGCTGGGGCCCACTGCTCGGCGGTGTCCTGTACACCTGGGCGAGCCACCGGCTCGGCGACCTCGCCAACTCCACGGCCGTCGCGGACCTGCCCGCGGCGCTGCGGGTGCCGCTCTCCCAGCCCCTGTTCCTGCTCGGTGCGTTGTTCGTCGCCGTGGTCTACCTGCTGCCCGGCGGCCTGGCCGGACTGCCCGCCCGCATCCACGCCGCCCGATCCGCCCGCTCCGCCCGGACGCCGGCCGACGTCCGGACCGCCCGCCCCACCGGAGGTGCCCCCGCGTGAGCCAGTCACCACTGAAGCCCGAGGAGTCGACCGTTCCCGTGCCCGGCGGGGACCTGACCGTCCTGCGCTGGCCCGCCGTCGAACCGGGGGCGCCGACGGTCGTGGCGGTGCACGGCATCACCGCCAACGGCCTCGCCTGGTTCGAGGTCGCCCGCAGGATCGCCGGACGCGTCACCCTGGTCGCGCCCGACCTGCGGGGCCGTGGCGCCAGCCGCTCGGTCTCCGGACCGTACGGACTGGCCCGGCACGCCGATGACGTGGCCGCACTGATCACCGCCCTCGACACGGGGCCCGCCGTGGTCGTCGGCCACTCGATGGGCGCCTGGGTCGCCGCCCTGGCCGCCGTGCGGCACCCCGGACTCGTCCGCCGGGTCCTGCTGGTGGACGGCGCGGTGACGTTCCCGCTGCCGGAGGGCGTTCGCGAGGAGGACGCTCTGGCCGCGGTGCTCGGGCCCGCACTGGCCCGGCTGTCGATGACCTTCCCCGACCAGGAGGCCTACCGGGAGTTCTGGCGCCGGCACCCGGCCTTCGGAGGCGCGTGGTCGGAGGGGATCGACGCCTACACCCAGCGCGACCTCGTCGGCGCGGTGCCCGAACTGCGCTCCTCCTGCGTGCTGGAGGCCGTGCAGGCCGACGGCGCCCAGGTGCTCCTGGACCGGGAGGCGGCTGCCGCCGTGCACCGGCTGCCCTGCCTGGCCGAACTGCTCTGGGCGGAACGCGGACTGCTCGACGAGCCGCAGGGCCTCTACGACCACCAACGGATCGGGCTGGCCGGGCTGGACCCGGAGCGGGTTCCGGCCTCGCCGGTGCCGGGCTCCAACCACTACTCGATCCTCTGGGGCGAGGCCGGGGCCGACCGGATCGTCCGCAGCCTGCTCGCGGACGCCCCAACCGCAGGGTAGCCACCCGCTCGACCGGACCGGGGCGGACCGGGGCGACAGCGGCCGGCGGGGTCAGGACACCCGCCGGCCGCCGTCGCCCCCGGCGGCCCCGTTCCCGGCGGTCCACCCTCCTGGTGGTGCTGCCCCCAGCGGTGCTGTTCCCCGCCGGCACCCCGCGGTGCGTCAGCCGGCCGTGCCGAGGAAGGTCTCCCAGCCGCCCGCCGGCGCCTGGCCGACGTTGAGCGAGCGCAGCTTGCGCAGGGTGGACTGGTCCTGCACCTCCAGCCACTCGACCAGCTGCTTGAAGGAGACCAGCCGGACGTCCGGCTTGCCGGCGATCGACTTGAGCGTCTGCTCGACGGCGTCCATGTAGATGCCGCCGTTCCACTGCTCGAAGTGGTTGCCGATGAAGAACGGTGCGCGGTTGCTGTTGTACGCGCGCTCGAAGCCCGCCAGGTAGGAGCCGGCCGCCTGGGTGCGCCAGTCGTTGTAGCTGGCCGGGTCGCCCTTGGTGCTGCCCTTGGACTGGTTGGCCAGGATGTTGTAGTCCATCGACAGGACCTGGAAGGTGTGCCCGGGGAACGGTATGGACTGCAGCGGGAAGTCCCAGACCTTGCCGTCCTGCACCTTCTGCGGCCATATCTGGAGGCCGCCCGACGAGCTGGCGTCGTACTTCCAGCCGAGCTTGGCGATGGTCGGCAGCAGCGCCTTCTGCCCCTCCAGGCACGGAGTGCGGCCGCCGATGAGCTCCTTCTTGTAGTCGAAGGGGAGCGGCTCGACGTCGGTGAAGCCGGTGTTGGTCCGCCACTGGGTGACGAAGCCGATGGCTTGGTCGATCTCGCTCTGCCAGTCCTCCGGGGTCCACATGTTGACCCCGTTCTTGTCCGGGCGGCTGGAGCAGAAGTGCCCGTTGAAGTGGGTGCCGATCTCGTGCCCGGCCAGCCAGGCCTGGCTGATGAGCTTGAGCGTGCTCTTGACCGCGCCGTCCGACAGGTACGGGATGTCCGAGGCCCCGACCGAGTGCTTCGGCGGGTGGTACAGGTCGGCCTTGCCCTTGGGCAGGGCGTAGATCCCGGAGAGGAAGAAGGTCATCGTGGCCTTGTACTGCTCCGCCAGCTTCAGGAAGCGGGGGAACTGGCCGTCCTCGGTGCCGCCGGCACCGTCCCAGGAGAAGACCACGAACTGCGGCGGCCGCTCGCCCGGCTTGAGCTTCTCGGGCTTGGGCTGGTTGGGCTGCGGGCCGGTGTCCGCATTGGAGCCGTCGCCGATCGGGGTGCCCTTGGGCACCACCGGCTGGGCCTGACCGCCGGCGCCGCCGTCCTGGGCGCCACTCGCGCCGCCGGAGCCGGGCGAGGCGGAGCCCTGACCCGACCCGGATCCGCCGCTGGAGCAGGCCGAGACCGCGCCGAGGGCCGCGGTCGCAGCGGTCGCACTGAGCACCGTCCTGCGCGAGATGCTGGTCATGGTCTCCCCTGGGTACCGATACCGGTGGTGAGGGCGGTCCGCGGCCGCACCGGTCAAATCGGGCAATTGATGATTATTCCGCCGCTAGCATGTCATGTCGCCGCAACGGCCTCCAAGGCCGCCGGGCTCCGACGACTCTCAACACGTCGGGTGCGTCCGGCCGGGCTGCAGGGATCCGGTATCTGTTACCGTCCTGTGACGCTTCGCATTCCTCGCGGCCCGCGCAGTACGGTACCGCCGGTCCGTCCGGGGTTGGTGGCGGTTCGTCAGCGTTCGGCCCGTTTGATCGCCCTTTTGGGGAAATTTTTGCCCCTTGATGGGCAGTGCGCCCCCAGGGCAGTAGTTCCAACGCGGACAGCGCCCCGCGGAGGTCGCAGGTCGGAGGTCGCCCCGCTGAGGTCGGCGGCCGGAGCGGCGGCGAGGTCGGCGGCCGAGGGCATGGGCCGAGGTCGGCAGGGGCGGCGAGGGCCGGCCGCCCCGGATGGGCCGATCAGAGCGCGGCGAGCCGCCGGTTGCGGCGCACGATCCGCGCGATCGCGGTGCTGATGGCGGTGGCCGCCGCGCAGGAGACCACGAGGCTCAGCCAGGCGGTGTTGAACCAGTGGCTGTTCAGCCAGCCCAGCGTGACGATGTAGGCGGCCCAGATCAGTGCGGCCAGCGCCGACCAGTGCAGGAAGCGGTGCGGATGGGCGGGGGAGTGGCCGATCGCCACGTCGAGGACGGTCCGGCCGGCCGGGACGAACCGCGCGATCACCACCATCGCGGCGGCCGCGCCGTGCGGGCGTTCGACCAGGGCGTCCTGGACCCGGGCCACGCTGGCCGCCAGTTTGGGGCGCCGGGCGAGCCGGCGGTGCAGCATCGGGGCGCCCCGCCGTGCCAGGTGGAGCAACAGCAGATCACCCAGGAAGGAGGCCACCGCCACGCCCAGGCCGAGCATCAGCGGGGCCCCGTTGATCTGTGCCGTCTTGAGCACGGCCAGGATGACCAGCGTCCCGCTGGGGATGAAGGGGAGGAGGGCGTCGCCGAGCACGGCGAACAGAGCCAGGGCGCAGATCCACGAGGATCCGATCGCCGCCACGAAGTTCAAGGCCCTTACTCCCTCCACGCCGCCCGAGCGAGCAGGTGGCTGTAGGGGTCAACGCTAGCGCCTCGACTTTTCATGGCATGAAGCACCCCGGTATGCCGCAGATCACGACCGCCGGTTCCGGCCGCTCCGCAGCGTGCCGGGCCGTGCGCACCGGGCGGGGCGGAGGACGAGCCTCCGTCGGGGAAGGCTGCCGTCGTCGCCGCCAGGAACCGAACGAGCCCCCGGGGCGGGGTGCCGCGCCGAGGGCTCGCAGTGATCGTCCGGAACTGGTCCAGCCCGACGATCTTGCTGGTGGAGCGCGGATCCCGCTCAGCGACCCGCTCCTGATCACCAGCCTGCCGGATGTCGGCCGCCGTCGCGAGCCCTGACCCTGGCGACTTCCGGCGCTGGCGTGAAGTCGCCAACCGTGTCCGTGCGCTGGCTCTCCGTCAGTCGCACGAGTGGTCGGCGGCCCCCGGAGGAATGGCCGAAACGTGTTCGGACCGGGGGCGAACGGTGCCCCGACCACGGGAACAGCGAGCCGCCCGCCGTGGTTGACCCCGGTCGGCAACAGCGACCGTCGGGCCGTCCGGGACCGGCACGTCGCCACACGGAGGACGGCTCACTTCAGCCAGGAGGGCGGACGGCATGACCAGCGAGGACCAGCAGGAGCACAGGACCGGGCCGGCGGCCGGCGCGGCGATCCGGGGCACCGCCCGCGGCACGGCGCCCGCTCCGCTCTCGATCCTCGACCTGGCGACCGTCGGCGTCGGCCACACGCCCGCCGAGGCGCTGGCGGCCACCACGACGCTGGCCCGCAAGGCCGAGCAGTGGGGCTACCACCGGTTCTGGGTCGCGGAGCACCACGGCATGCCCGGCGTGGCCAGCTCGACCCCGGCCGTCCTGCTCGCCCACCTCGGGGCGAACACCACGACGCTCCGGCTCGGTTCGGGCGGCGTGATGCTCCCCAACCACGCCCCGCTGGCCATCGCCGAGCAGTTCGGCCTGCTGGAGGCCCTGCACCCCGGCCGGATCGACCTCGGGCTCGGCCGCGCCCCCGGCACCGACCCGGCCACCGCCCGCGCGCTGCGCCGCGGTCAGGCCGAGGGAGCGGACGACTTCCCCCAGCAGCTCGCCGAGCTGACCCACTTCCTCGACGGCGACTTCCCCGCCGGGCACCCGTACGCCCAGCTCACCGCCGTCCCCCGGGGTGAGGGCCGCCCGCCGGTCTGGCTGCTCGGGTCCTCCGGGTTCAGCGCCCGACTCGCGGGCCGCCTCGGCCTCCCGTTCGCCTTCGCCCACCACTTCAGCAGCGCCAACACCCTCCCGGCCCTGGACCTCTACCGGTCGTCCTTCCGCCCCTCCGCCGTGCTCACCGAGCCGTACGCCCTGATCGGCGTGAGCGCGGTCGCCGCCGACGACGAGCCCTCGGCCCGCCGGCTGGCCCGCTCCGCCGCGCTCGGCATGCTCCGCCTGCGGCGCGGCAACCCCGGCCCGATCCCCACCCCGGAGGAGGCCGAGCAGTACCCGTACAGCCCGGCCGAGGCGGACTTCATCGACAGCTGGCTCGACAACGTCGTGCTCGGCGACCCGGGCCGGGTCGCCGACGGGCTGGAGGCCCTGCGCAAGCGGACCGGGGTGGACGAGCTGATGGTCACCTCGCACATCCACGGCCACGAGGCCCGCCTCCGCTCCTACGGCCTGATCGCCGAGGCGTACGGCCTGACGGCAGACGCCTGACGGCAGACGCCTGACGGCAGGAGCCGCCTGACAGCAGGGGCCCGACCGCCGCTGTGCACGCCTGACCGCCCCGGGCGGCGGCCACCCCGGGCGGCGGCTGCCCGCCGCCCCGCCTCCGCGTCCCGCTGCCGCTACCGCCCGTCCAGGGCGGGGCGGCCGTCGCGGAGTATGGCCGCGACCAGCGCGGCCTCGCCCGGTCGGGCGAAGTACCAGCCCTGGGCGGTGTCGCAGCCGGTCAGCCGCAGCCGCTCGGCCTGGGCCGCGCTCTCGATGCCCTCGGCGGTGACGGTCAGCCCGAGGGTGTGGGCCAGCTGCACCATCGCACCGACGATCTGCTCGTCGGCGTCGCTGCGGCGGGTGCCGAGCTCGGGGAGGCCGGGGCGGTCGGCGGGGGCCGGGTCGCGGAAGCCCTCGATGAAGGTGCCGTCCAGCTTCAGCACGTGGACGGGGAGCCTGGAGAGGTAGGCCAGGTTGGAGTAGCCCGTGCCGAAGTCGTCGATGGCGATCCGCACGCCCATGTCCGCGAGGGCCTGGAGGGCCTGCAGAGGACGTCCGCCGGGGCCGAGCAGGGCGCTCTCGGTGATCTCCAGCTGGAGCAGCCGGGCGGGCAGGCCGGTGCGTTCGAGGGCGCGGGCGACATCGGCGACGACGTCGGAGTCCCAGATCTGGCGGGCGGCCAGGTTGACGCTCACGAAGGTCTCGGTGTCCGGGAACTCGGTGAGCCACTGGCGGGCCTGGCGGCAGGACTCCTCCAGCACCCACTTCCCGAGCGGCACGATCGCGCCGGACTCCTCGGCGAGCGGGATGAAGCGGTCCGGGGAGAGCGTCCCGTAGCGGGGGTGGCGCCAGCGGACCAGGGCCTCGGCTCCGTGCACGGCGCCGTCGGCCAGGCCGACCAGCGGCTGGTACTCGATGGTGAACTCGCCGCGTTCCAGGGCCGGCCGCAGCGCGGTGGCGAGCAGCTGGCGGGTGAGCTGGTGGGCGCCGCGGTCCGGGTCGTAGAGGGTCCAGCGGGCGCGGCCGTCGGCCTTGGACCAGTAGAGGGTGGCGTCGGCGTCCTTGACCAGGTCGGTCGGGGTGGTCTCGTGCACGGACCGTTCGACCACGCCCACGCTGGCGGTGATCACCAGCCGGTGCCCGGCGACGTCGAAAGGACGTTCCAGCACCTCCAGGATCCGGCCGGCCAGCTCGGTCAGCTGCTCGCTGCCCAGGCTGTCGGTGACCAGGACGGCGAACTCGTCGCCGCCCATCCGGGCGACCAGGTGGGTGTCGTACCCGTCGAACCCGCGCCGCAGCCGGGTGGCGACGGCGATCAGCAGCTGGTCGCCGATGTGGTGGCCGAGGGCCTCGTTGATCGCCGCGAAGCCGTCGAGGTCCAGGTAGCAGACGCCGACCCGGCGGCCTTCGTCGGCGGTCGTGCCCGGAGCGGGCTCCTCGGCGGCCGTGACGCAGGCGGCGTCGAGCCGTTCGAAGAAGTAGGCCCGGTTGGGCAGCCGGGTCAGCGGGTCGTGCAGGGCCTGGTACTCCAGGCGGTCGCCGAGCCGGCGCTGTTCGGAGATGTCCTCCACCAGCGCGAGGGTGTAGAGCGGCTCCCCGGCGCCGTCCCGGATCAGCGAGACGGTGACCTTGCTCCAGACGTCGTGGCCCTCGCGGTGCTTGAGCTGCTTCTCCACGCGGAACCGTTCCCGCTCCCCGTGGACGAGCTCGGAGAACAGCCTGGCAGGCATGCCCTCCGGGTCGATGATCTCGTGCAGGTGGGTGCGGACCAGGTCGCCGACGCCCCGTCCGATCAGGGTGGCGAAGGCGGGGTTGACCTCGATGATCCGGTCCTCGGGGTCGATCAGGGCCATCCCGATGACCGCGTCGCAGAAGGCCGCCCGGAACCGGGACTCGCTGGCCCGCAGTGCGGCCAGCAGCCGGTCGCCGCCGTCCGCCCGGTCGGCCCCGTCGGCCCCGGCGCGGTGGGTGCCGTCGGTGAGCGGGGCCGAGCAGGTGGGGCAGAGCAGCACCTCGGGTTCCTCCAGCGTCCCGCAGGCACCGGGCGGGGCGAGCGCTCCGGTGGACGGCCTGGCGCCGGATCCTGCGGCCGGCCCTCCCACCGGCCCTCCCGCAGGCCCCACTGCGGGCCCGGTCGCGGCTCCGGCGACGGGTCCGACCCCTGCGACGGGTCCGACAGCGGCGCCGGGGACCGGCGCGGCGGCCGGGTCGAGGAACGGCGCGGCGAGGCGGCGGTGGTGTGGTGATTCCTCGTGCCGCACGCCCGGGTGGTGTGCGTCGGCCCCCTCGTTCTGGCCCGGCACGGCATGCTCCCGTCCGCTGCTGACGCTTGACGATGGTCAGGCCGGTCAGTCGGGATTCCGGCGGCCGGCTCCGCACTCTGTCGCGGTCCTCGGAGTCGGTCCGCTGCGGGGCGCCCGCCGTGGGGCGCTGTCGCACGGGGACCCGCGTGAAGAACAGGGCGCTTCGGCCGATCATAGGCCGCGACGGCAACGCGCGGTGACCGCCGCGAGGGTGATTCGCCCGCTTTGTGATCATGGGTGGCGGTACGTGCAGATGCCCCTGGTGCACATCACATGATGTGCACCAGGGGCGCGTGCGCCGAAGTCGCGCCCCCGGGCGCCGGTTGCGCGCCGGGGTGGCACCTGGGGCGGACGAGCGGACGAAACGGCGGAGGAAGCCGCCGGTCCGTCAGCCGCCGGTCCGTCAGCCGCCGGGCCGTCAGGCCAGCTTCGCCGTCAGGGTGATGGTGGTGCCGGTCAGGGCCTGGCTGACCGGGCAGTTGGCCTTGGCGTCCTCCGCGGCCTTGACGAAGCCCGCCTCGTCCAGGCCCGGCACGTCGCCGCTGACGGTCAGGTGGATGCCGGTGATGCCCTCACCCGGCTGGAAGGTGACGTCGGCCTGGGTGTCCAGCGTGCGGGGCGGGTTCCCGGCGTTGGCCAGGCCGTGCGAGAGGGCCATCGAGAAGCAGGCCGAGTGGGCGGCCGCGATGAGCTCCTCCGGGCTGGTCATGCCGTTGGGCTGCTCGGCGCGGGCCGGCCAGGACACCGGGTACGTGCCGATCCCGGACGAGACGAAGGTCGTCTGGCCCTTTCCTTGGAGGAGGTTGCCCTCCCAGGCCGTACGAGCGGTGCGAGTGGTTGCCACGATCGGTACCTCCACTACAGGGGACTGCTCAGCGGTCACTTCCGGTCATGCACGCACCAGCCTACGGGCAGCCCGGTGCCCGGCCCGGCGTGTCACGCCGCGTCGGCAGGGCCGGGCGGCGCCGGTCGCCGGGGGCGCTCCGGGAGTCCGGACGGCTGTCCGGATCGTGGACGGATCCGCTCAGCGGTGCCTGGCGTGAGCGGGGGCCCTGTTAGATTTGCCCGGGCCCGAGCCCGGCCGCCGTACGGTCGGGCGCCCACCCAGACACCGGGAGCCGCCCCGATGACGGACCACTCCACGACCCCCGACGCCGGCCTGTCCGAGGGGATCGACGACGCCGTACGGGCTGAGCTGACCAGCCTGCGCGAGAGCATCGACAACATCGACGCCGCGGTGGTCCACATGCTGGCCGAGCGCTTCAAGGCGACCCAGCGGGTCGGCCGGCTCAAGGCCGAGCACAAGCTGCCGCCGGCCGATCCGGCACGCGAGCGCGACCAGATCAAGCGACTCCGCGAGCTGGCCGCCGGCGCGAAGCTGGACCCGGTCTTCGCTGAGAAGTTCCTGAACTTCATCATCGCCGAGGTCATCCGGCACCACGAGGCCATCGCCCGCGCCTGAAGGGGGAACTGCGGCTCCTGAGGGGGAGAACCGCAGGAAGGAGGGGCCCCGGGGGCGCCGCCGGCATCCGTCCGCGGCCCGCGCAGGGCGGGACGGAGGCGCCCCGGGATGTCGGTGACGGCTAAATGCCCGATTTCGCCAGGCTCCGCGGTTGGCGTACCGTGCAGGTTCCCCGGCCGGAGAGGTGGAGCAGCGACGATGGCGGTGAACCTGCCCGATACGCCCAGCGGAGCCCCCGGCGATTCCGCCGCCCAGGACGCCCCGCACACCCACGGGGTGTCCGGCGGCCGTGCCGAGGCGCGCCGCAGGGCCCGTGGCTCGCGCGGGCGCCGGGGCACCCGTCCGGGTGGCGGTGACGGGACGGGCCGCTCGGGCCGCCGTCCCCGCCCGTGGTGGATCGAGCTGCCGGCGATGATCGTGGTCGGCCTGGCGGTCGCGCTGCTGATCAAGACCTGCCTGTTCCAGGTGTTCTCCATCCCGTCCGGCTCGATGGAGAACACCCTGCGGATCGGCGACCGGGTCGGCGTGAACAAGCTGGCGCCGCTGACCGGCTGGGAGCCGCAGCCGGGGCAGCCGGTGGTGTTCAAGGACCCGGGTGGCTGGCTGCCGCCCCAGCCCACCGACCCGAACCCGCTCACCGACGGTGTGAGCTCGGCGCTCAGCTTCGTCGGGCTGGTGCCGCCGAAGGACGACAACTACCTGGTCAAGCGGGTCATCGCGACCGGCGGCCAGACCGTCCAGTGCGAGGGGACCACCCTGAGCGTCGACGGACGGAAGGTGGACGAGCCGTACCTGCACCCGGGCGACGACTCCTGCGCGGGCCTGGACTTCGGTCCGGTGAAGGTGCCGTCGGGCTACGTCTGGGTCGAGGGCGACCACCGCAGCGACTCGGCCGACTCCCGCTACCACCAGCGCGGCCCCGGCGGCGGCGCCGTGCCGGTGAGCAACGTGGTCGGGCCGGTGTCGGCCGTCGTCTGGCCGATCAACCACTTCGACTGGTTCGGCTGGACCGGCCGCTGAGCCCACGCTCGGCGGTGACCCTGTCGGCCCGCGTTCGGCGGTGAGCCCGCTGACCCCACGCTCGGCGGTGACCCTGTCGGCCCGCGTTCGGCGGTGAGCCCGCTGACCCCACGCTCGGCGGAGGGCCGGTCGGCCCCGCGTTCGGCGGCGGCCCCGTCGGTCTCATGCTCGGCGGCGACCCGCAGGCCCCGCCGGCGGGAGCCGGTGGCCGCCGCCGGTTCCTACGAAGCCGTCGCGGATCCCGTCCGAGCGGTCCTGGCCGCTCGGTCCTCCGGATCCGGGCCGGTGGCCGCCCCGGCCACGGCGGCAGTCGCGTCCGGTGTCACCGCCGCCTTCTCCTCCGCCCCGGGCGTGCTGACCTGCGCCGCGAAGGCCCCGGCCAGCACCAGCAGGCCGCCCGCGATCTGCGGCAGCCCCAGGTGTTCGCCGAGCAGCACCCAGGCAAGCACGGTGGCGACCACGGCCTCCAGGTTGGCCACCACCCCGGCGACCGGTGGCGAGAGGTACCCGACGGAGATCACGCCGGTCAGGTAGGCGAGCACGGTCGCGATCAGGACCATCCACACGGCCGGGACGAACGCGGGCAGGGTGTGCCCGTTCATCACCACGTCGCCGCCGAGCGGGCTCCAGTCGGCCTGCCAGGGCCGGGCGACGGCGGTGAGCAGGACGGCGCCGATGAGGAGCCCGTACGCGCTGACGGCCAACGGGTCGACCGGGCGCTCGCCCCGGCGGCCGGCGTCGGCGAGCACGAAGTAGCCGACCTGGCAGCAGGCGGCGCCGAGCGCGAACAGCACGCCGAGGGCGTCGAAGCTCAGGCCGTTCCAGACTTCGACCACGCAGGCCAGTCCGGCCACCGCGATGCCGGCGCCGATGGCGGAGCCCCGGCTGATCGGCCTGCGCTGCACGAACTTGACGTAGCCGATGAGCAGTGGCGGTCCGAGGTACTCGATGAGCAGGGCGACGCCGACCGGGATGCGGGAGATGGCTGCGAAGTAGCAGGCCTGGACGCCCGCCACGGCGAGCAGGCCGAAGCCGAGCAGCAGGCCGGGACGGCGCAGGACGGCGTCCCGGTGCCGGTAGGCGATCGGGAGGAGCGCCACGGCGGCGCCGGTGACCCGTAGCCACACCACGTGCAGTGGGGAGAGGCCGGCCTCGATCAGCGGCTTGGCCGCAGTGCCGGAGCCGCCGAAGGCGAAGGCGGAGACCAGCGCGAGACCGAGGCCGAGGGTTCGGCCCGAGGGGAGGGTGGGGGAGGCCGTTGATCTGTGCACCGCCGCATTGTGACAGTCATACCGATAGTTCGGTAAGGCGCCATTTCGGCATTTGGTCCTGCACTCAACTGTGCGCACTGGCGCAATCACCGAGTCGACCGATCGGGCCCGGTCGGCCGAGCCCGATCAGTCGATCACTCGCTTCCCCCGAGGTCAGCCCCCAGCAGGTCAGCCCCGAAGCCGGCCCCCCGGGACCGGCTGAGGTCAGCCCCCGGACCGCGACGAGGCCGCCGTGCCCGCCCCGACGAGCGCGTCCGTCCCGCCCGTGGGCTGGGTGGTCGGCTGCGAGGTCGGGTCCGTGGTCGGCTGCGTGGTCGGCGTCGGCCGGGTGGTGGGTCGTCCGGTCGGCCGGGTGGTGGGCTGACTGGTCGGCTGGTCGGTCGGGGGATCCGTCGGCGCCGTGGTGGCCCCGCCGGTTCCGTCCGACGGCGCCTTCGAGCCGGAGCCCGAGGGGGTGGGGCCGCTGGTCGGGCCGCCGGTGGGGGCGCCCGTCGACGGGGTGCCGCTCGGCGTGCTCGGCGCGGTCGGCAGGTCGTCGGCGCCCGAGTAGTCGTCGGCCGGGGTCGGGAAGTCGCTGACCGGCTGGCCCTTGAGCGCGGCCTTCATGTAGGCCGTCCAGATCTGCGCCGGGTACTGGCCGCCCGCCGCGCCGTCGATCCCGCCGACGCCGCTCAGGCTGACCTGGGCGCCGGTGCCCGGGTCCTGGCCGAACAGGGCGACCGAGGTGACCAGCTCGGGGGTGTAGCCGACGAACCAGACCGACTTCTGGTCGTCGGTGGTGCCGGTCTTGCCCGCCACCGGGCGACCCAGCCCCTTTGCTCGCCAGCCGGTGCCGCCCGGGTCGCTCACCACGCCCTGGAGCATCGAGGTGACCTGGTTGGCGGTGTCCGCGCTGATCGCCTGCGTGGTCTTGTGCGCGGGCAGCGGCACGGCCTCGCCCTCGCGGTCCACGGACTGCACCAGCCACGGGGTGATCTGCTTGCCGCCGTTGTCCAGGGTGGCGTACGCGCCGGCCATGTCGAGCACGCTCGGGGTGGCCGCGCCCAGCGGGATGGAGGGCACCGGGTCGAGGCCCGGGGTGTTGCCGGGCAGGCCCAGGGCGATGCCGGTGTCCTTGACCTTCTGCAGCCCGGTGTCCTGCGCGAGCTGCGCGAACGCCGAGTTGACCGACCAGTCGGTGGCCTGCTGCAGGGTGATCTGGCCGTAGCTCTTGTCGCCCTCGTTCGGCGGCGCGTACGGGGTGCCCTTGCCGCCGCGGACCTTCCGGCCGCTGGTGCCGTCGTAGACCGTGCGCGGGGTGACGGTGCGGCCGTCCTGGGTCTTGGCGTCGTTCTCGAAGGCGGCGGCCAGCGCGATCGCCTTGAAGGTCGAACCGGCCTGGTAGTCGCGCCGGGTCGCGTTGTCCACGTAGTGCTTCACGTAGTCGACGCCGCCGTACAGGGCGACGACCGCGCCGGTCTTCGGGTCCACCGAGACGGCGCCGGCCTGGGCGGAGGCGTCCTTCTTCCGCTTGTCCGGGTTCAGGGTGTCGCGCAGCTGCGCCTGGACGGAGTCCTGGAGGGCCTGCTGGCGGCCCGGGTCGATGCTCAGCTTGATCGTGTAGCCGCCCTTGGCCAGCTCGGTCTCGCTGATGACGTTGGTCGAGGTCAGGTACTGGGTGGCCGCGTCGACCAGGTAGCCGGCCTGGCCGGACAGGCCCGGGTTGGGCTGCGGGTCCCGGACGTCCGGGAAGGTGGTGGCGGCCCGCTCCTCGGCGGGGAGCCAGCCCTCCTTGACCATGCCGTCGAGCACGTAGTTCCAGCGGTTGACGGCGTTCTGCTTGCCCGCGGCCGTCGCGGTGGCCACGTCGTAGGCGCTCGGCGCGTTCAGCAGGGTGGCCAGGTAGGCGCCCTGCGCCGGGTTGAGCGCGGAGGCGTCGACGCCGAAGTAGGCCTGGGCCGCGGCCTGGATGCCGTAGGCGCCGCGGCCGTAGTAGGAGGTGTTCAGGTAGCCGGAGAGGACGTCGTCCTTGCTCTCGGTGGCGTCCACCTTGATGGCGATGAAGAGTTCCTTCACCTTGCGGGTGATCGACTGCTTCTGGTTCAGGTACGTGTTCTTCACGTACTGCTGGGTGATGGTGGACCCGCCCTGGGTGCCCTCGCCCTTGGCGGTGTTGACCGCGGCCCGGACCAGGCCCTGGATGTTGACCGCGCCCTCGTTGTAGAAGTTGCGGTCCTCGGCGGCCAGCGCGGCGTGCTGGGCGGCGGGGGAGACCTTGTCCAGGGTGACGTTCTGCCGGTTGGTCTGGCCGGTGCGGGTGATCACCGAGCCGTCCGAGTAGAGCCAGGTGTTGCTCTGCGCGGTCGCGGCGGCGTGCGCGTCCGGGACCTTCACCAGCGTGATCCCCAGCACGAACAGGCCGATGCCGAGCAGCAGCGCCGAGGCGAAGCCGAGCAGGGTCATCCGCCAGGTGGGTATCAGCCGGCGCCAGCCGGTGCGCTTCGGGCGACGCGGCTTCCCGCCGCCGGACCCGCCGGACCCACCGGACCCACCGGGTCCGCCGGAGAAGCCGGCCGCGCCGGTGGAGCGCACGAAGCGCTTGACCGGCCGGAGACTGATCGGCGGCGTGCGACGGCCGCTCTGGGCGTTTCGGGACAAAGCGCGGCCTTTCCTGCGGGCGGACCGAAGCAGCCTGCACGGGCGGGGGACATCGGCGGTCGGGGACCTTTGTCCCGATTCCGGTTTTACTGCCCTGACGAGCAGGACGGGCCTGATGGCTCCGTCGGGGCACCAATCGAGACCGACATCACACGCAAATCGGACTTCGAGGGCCAAAAAATCGGGGAGCCCCTCGCTGTTGCGAGAGGCTCCCCAACTGTCTGTGCGCCGCCAGGGACTCGAACCCCGGACCCGCTGATTAAGAGTCAGCTGCTCTAACCAACTGAGCTAGCGGCGCCTGCTGACCTGGAAAACAATACACGGTCCGGAGGGGTGCCTCGAACCGTTTCCGGTGGCAGTCGTCCGACCCGTCCGTTTCCTCCGGGTTGGGCCGGAGTTCGCCGCTGGTTAGGGTGGAACCGTGCCCAGCCCCCAGCCAGGACACCGTGCCGGGCGGACGACGGTCGCCGTCCTGCTGCTGCTCAGCGCCGTGGCGTACACCGCCTGGGTGCTGGAGGTCGTGCTGAGCACCGGTCTCGACCCGGTGCAGGCGTACGTCAGCGAACTCGCTGCCGAGGACCAGCCGCTGGGCGGCCTGTTCCGGGCCACCGACCTGGTCGCCGGGCTCTGCCTGCTCACCGCCGCCGGTACCGCCCTTGCGAGCGGACTCGCGAGCGGGACGGCCGAGGAGAAGGCCCCCGGGGAGACCACCGGACGGACGGCCGGGCGGGCCGCCGGGCGGACCGGGGGCTCCCGGCGCTGCCGCTGGGCGCTCGTCGGCTGGTCCGCCCTGGCCGTCTTCGGTGCCGCGACCGCTGCCGACTCCCGGCTGCCGCTCAGCTGCACCCCCACCAGCGACGAGATGTGCGCCGCCCGCGAGACCGCCGGGCTCGTCCCCGCCACCCACACCGCGCACGCCGTCACCAGCAGCCTCGCGGTGCTCGGCGCGCTCACCGCACTGGTCGCGCTCACCGTCGCCGCCCGTCGTCACGGCTGGTGGCCGCCGGTGGGCCGGATCGGGCCCTGGCTGCTGGGCGCCGAACTGCTCGCCACCGGCTGGAGCCTCGCCGCGATCGCCGCCTTCCAGGCCGGGCGCGGCACCTGGGCGCTCGGGGCCGGCCAGCGGCTGCAGGTGCTGCTGGTCGCGCTCTGGCCGGCCGTCCTGGCCGTGGGCGTCGCCCGGTCCGCCCGGCGGGACCGGCCGGAGCGGCACGACCCGGCCCGGCCGCTCCCGGAACGGAGGCCGGCATGACCGGACCCGGCGACCCCCGACAGCCTGGTGACCCCCGAACCCCCGGCGGCCCCGGCGGCCCCCGAACCCCTGGCGGCCCCGGCGGTCCGAGCGATCCCGGCGGCCCCGGCCGTCCGAGCGACCCCGGCACCCGGGCGCGCTTCCTGCGCATCGACGGCGTGCCGCTGCACGTCCGCACCGAAGGCAGCGGCCCGGTCTGTCTGCTCAGCGGCGGCCTCGGCAGCAGCTGGTTCGACTGGGACCTCGTCGTCCCGTTCCTCACCCCCTACCGCACCGTGGTCCGCTACGACCGCCCCGGCTACGGGTTGAGCGCCGGCGAGCCCGCCACCGGTCGGCCCGCTCCGACGGCGGCCGGCGAGGCCGGGCGGATCCTGGCGGTGCTGGACGGCCTCGGGCTGCAGGAGCCCTGCACCGTCGTCGGCCACTCGCTCGCCGGCTTCCACGTCGAGGCCTTCGCCCGGCTGCACCCCGCGCGGACCGCCGGGCTGGTCCTGGTCGACGGCAGCGTCGAACCGGCGGCCCGGCCGTACCCGGCGCCCGCCGCCCGCGACCTGGCGGCCCGGGCGGTGGCCGGCGCCGCCACCGCCCTCGCCGTGCCCTACCTGCTGGGCCCGACCGTCCGCCGGACGGTGGCCCGGCTGTCCACCGTCCGGCGCGAGGACCTCGCCCCGGAACCGCTGGTCCGGCACTGCTACCGCACCGGCCGGGCGCTGCGCGCGCTGCTGCGGGAGAACGCGCGCTACCTGGACACGGCGGCCGAGCTGGACGGGCTGCGCCGCACCCGGCCGCTGCCGGAGGGCCTGCCGATCACCGTGCTGGCCGCCGACGACGGCTGCCGGAACCGCCGGACCGAGGCCTGGCTGGCCGAGCAGCGGGAACTCGCGGCACTGCTCGGCGCCGACTTCCGCACCACGGCCCCGGCCGGGCACCTGGTGATGTTCGACCGCCCGGACGCGGTGGCCTCGGCCGTGCTCGACACCCGCTGACGTGCGGACCGGCACTCGACGGGAAGCCGCCCGACGGCCGGGGCACCGGCAAGAGGAATCGACCGGCGCCGAGGGGGCCGCCGGAGGGTCGGGCCCCGCCCCGGGCTCAGTCGCTGGAGTCGACCCGCCGGACCGCCTGCGGGATGGGCAGGTCCCGGGCCGGTTTCCGTACGGCGCGTCTGATCGGGGCGCCTGGCCGCCCGGGGTAGAGGCGGTGTTCCAGGCCGCTGACGCCGATCAGGGCGACCGCGTGGTGGAACTCGCCGGCCGGGGCCCGGAAGCGCCCGTGGTCCGGGTGGGCGCAGAGCAGTATCAGTTCCTCGGGGAGAGGACGGGAATCGGAAGGCGTCACGGGAACAGCCGTAACCCCACCGGGAAACGAATCAGGCCGCCCACCGAAGTGAGCGGCCTGAGACCTTGCCATGTGCGCCGCCAGGGACTCGAACCCCGGACCCGCTGATTAAGAGTCAGCTGCTCTAACCAACTGAGCTAGCGGCGCTTGCTGACGTCGAAGACATTACACGGCGCGGGCCCGATCCACCGAATCGTGCGTGGGTGGTCACCCGCCGTGACCGTCCGCGGGCGGCCCCTCCCGGTGGTGGCAGGCCGCCTGGTGGTCCGTGCCCGGCGTGCCGCCGGTCAGGGCGGGCCGTTCCTGCTCGCAGCGGGTCCGGTCGGCCGGGGCGGTGAGCGCGGTGTAGCGCGGGCAGCGGGTGCGGAAGGGGCAGCCGGTGCGGCGCTCGGTGGGGGAGGGCGGGTCGCCGGCGAGCAGGATCCGGTCGCGGGCGCGTTCCGCGGCGGGGTCGGGGAGCGGGACGGCGGAGAGCAGGGCGCGGGTGTACGGGTGGCGGGGGCGGTCGAAGACGGCGGAGACCTCGCCCTGTTCGACCGTCCGGCCGAGGTACATCACGCTGACCCGGTCGGCGAGGTGCCTGATCACCGAGAGGTCGTGCGAGACGAACAGGTAGGAGAGCCCGAGTTCGGCCTTGAGCGCCTGCAGCAGGTTGAGCACCCCGGCCTGGATGGAGACGTCCAGCGCGGAGACCGGTTCGTCCAGCACCAGCAGCCTGGGGCGGACGGCGAGCGCCCGGGCGATCGAGACGCGCTGGCGCTGGCCGCCGGAGAACTGGTGCGGGTAGCGGACGGCGTGGTCGGGGTCGAGGCCGACCTGGCGGAGCAGTTCGGGCACCCGGCGGGCGGTCTCCGCGCGGGGGGCGCGCTGGGCGAGCAGGGGTTCCGCGATGATGTCGCCGATCGGCATCCGGGGGTCGAGGCTCGCCATCGGGTCCTGGAAGACGATCTGCAGTTCGCCCCGGAGCCGGTGGGCCTCGGCCCGGGTGAGCTTCGCGGTGTCGTGGCCGAGCAGTTCGATCCGGCCGGTCTCCGGGGCGCCGAGCCGCAGCAGTTCGAACAGCGTGGTGGACTTGCCGGAGCCGGACTCCCCGACCAGGCCGAGGGTCTCGCCCTCGCGCAGGTCGAGGTCGACGCCGTCCACCGCGTAGACCTCGCCGACCTTGCGCTTGAACACCGTGCCCTTGAGGAGCGGAAACGTTTTTCCGAGGCCGCTCACCGCCAGCACCGGCGCCAGGTCGGCGCGGTCCCCGGGAGCGGAGTCGGCCGGCAGCTCCGGTACGGGGTAGACCTCGGCCGGCGCGGGCCGCCGCTCGGCGAGTTCCGCCGACCGCACGCACGCCGACAGGTGGTCGTCCGGGCCCTCCAGGACCGGCTCCGACACCGAGCAGCGCTCCTCCGCCAGCGGGCAGCGCGCCGCGAACGGGCAGCCCGGCGGCAGCTCGGCCATCGGCGCGGGAGCGCCGGGGATCGGCACCAGCGGACCGCCGCGCCCGTCCAGCCGGGGCAGCGCGCCGATCAGCCCGAGCGAGTACGGGTGGTGCGGGGCCGCGAACAGCTCGTCCACGCCGGCCGTCTCGACCACCCGCCCCGCGTACATCACCGCGACCCGGTCGGCCGTTCCGGCGATCACCCCGAGGTCGTGGCTGACCAGGACGAGCGCGGCGCCGGTCTCCCGGCGGGCGGTGCGCAGCACGTCCAGCACCTGGGCCTGGATGGTGACGTCGAGCGCGGTGGTGGGTTCGTCGGCGAGCAGGATGTCGGGCTCGTTGGCGACGGCCATGGCGATCATCGCGCGCTGGCGCATGCCGCCGGAGAACTCGTGCGGGAAGCTGTCCAGGGCCCGGTCGGGCGCCGGGATGCCGACCAGGTCGAGGAGTTCGGCGGCCCGGCGACGTGCCGTGGCCTTGTCCACCCGCTGGTGGACGCGGACCGCCTCGGCGATCTGGTCGCCGATCCGGTAGACCGGGGTGAAGGCGGAGAGCGGGTCCTGGAAGACCATCGCGACCCGGCGGCCCCGGATCGCCGCCAGCTCCTTGCCGGGCAGTCCGACCAGCTCCCGTCCGTCCAGTCGCACCGATCCGCTGACCCGTGCCGTCCCGGGCAGCAGGCCGAGCACGGACAGCGCGGTCACGGACTTGCCGGAGCCGGACTCGCCGACGATGCCGAGGGTCTCGCCGCGCCGCAGCGTGAGGTCCACCCCGCGGACGGCGGGGACCGGGCCGTGCGGCCCGGCGAAGTCCACCCGCAGGTCCCGGACGGCGAGCAGCGGGGTTTCGACGATGGTGGTCACGGGCGCTTCCTACGGCTGTCGGAACGGTTGCTGCCGAGCGGACCGCCGGCGGAACGGCGGGAGCGGTCGGGCTGCGGTGGGCGGCCGCGGCGGCGGGCACGGCTGGGCGCGGCCCCGGAGGTGGGGTCGAGGGCGTCGCGCAGCCCGTCCCCGATCAGGTTGACGGCGAGCACGAACAGCACCAGCAGCCCGGCGGCGAAGTAGAACAGCCAGGGGAACACCGGCGCCTCGCTGGTCCCGGCGGCGAGCAGGGTGCCGAGGGAGACGTCCGGTGCCTTGACGCCGAAGCCGAAGTAGGAGAGGGCGGTCTCGCTCATCACGGCGCCGCCGACCGCGATGGTGGCGTCGATGATGAGGAAGGAGGCGACGTTCGGCAGGATGTGCCGGCTGATGATCCGCAGCGGCCGTACGCCCATGAACCGTGCGGCGCGGACGAATTCGCGCTCGCGCAGGGAGATGGTCATCGAGCGGACCACCCGGGCGGTGATCATCCAGTTGAACAGCGCGAGCAGCAGGACGAAGGCGATCCAGCCGGCGCTCTTCAGCCGCGACGAGACGATGGTGATGATCAGGAAGGCGGGGAAGACCAGCAGCAGGTCGACCAGGAACATCAGCGCCCGGTCCGCCCAGCCGCCGAAGTAGCCGGCGCAGGCGCCGACCACGGAGGCCAGCACGGTGGAGAGGAGCGCCACCAGCAGGCCGATGACGAGCGACTTCTGCAGCCCGCGGAGGGTCTGCGCGAACACGTCCTGGCCGACCCCGTTGGTGCCGAACCAGTGCTCGGCGGAGGGGGGTTGGTGCAGCGCGGAGAAGTCGGGGGTGGCGTAGTCCCAGGGCGTGAGGAACGGCCCGCCGAAGGCGAGCGCGAACAGCAGCAGGACGACGGCGGCTCCGACGAGCGCCCCGCGCGCGGCGAGCAGCCGGGCCAGGACGAGTCGGCCGCGGCCGGCGGCCCGGGGGGTGCCGGCGGACAGCGGGAGTCCGGCCGGCCCGGCGGGCCCGGTGGGTTCGGCCGGCTGGGCGGAGAGGGTGGTCATCTCGGGTTTCCTCCGGTCAGGACCGCACGCGCGGGTCGAGGGCGGCGTGCAGGGTGTCGGCGAGGAAACCGGAGACGAGGACGACGACCGCGGTGAACAGGTTGATCGCCACCACCGAGTTGACGTCCTGTTCGTTGATCGACTGGATCAGCCACTCGCCCATGCCGTGCCAGCCGAAGATCGTCTCGGTGAAGATCGCGCCGGTGAAGATGCCCAGGAAGCTGTACGCGAACATGGTCGACATCGGGATCACGGCGGTGCGCAGCCCGTGCTTCAGCAGCGCCCGTCCGCGGGTGAGGCCCTTGGCCTCGGCGGTGCGCAGGTAGTCGGAGCCGAGCACGTCGAGCATGGTGCCGCGCTGGTAGCGGCTGTAGGTGGCGAGGCCGCCGAGGGCCAGCGAGATGGTGGGCAGCAGCAGGTGCAGCGCCCAGTCGGACAGGTGGGCGCCGAGGCCGCCGGTGAGCCCGGGGGTCTCGTAGCCGGTGAACGGGATCACCTCGTGGCCGGCGGCGTCCTTGGCGGCGATGGCGCCGTTCTTGAGGAACAGCGCGACCAGGAAGACCGGCGTGGAGAGCAGGACGAAGGACAGCACGGTCAGCAGCCGGTCGGAGATCCGGTACTGGCGGACGGCGCTCCACGCCCCGGCGGCGATGCCGAGGAGGATGCCGAGCAGGCTGCCGATCAGCAGCAGCCGCAGGGACACCCAGACCCGGCGGCCGAAGTCGTCGGTGACCGGGGTGTCGTGGATGGTCCGGCCGAGGTCGCCGTGCAGCAGCCCGCCGGCCCAGTGGCCGAAGCGGTCGAGCACCGGGGTGCGGTCGTTCAGGTTGAGGGCGGTGAGCTGGCGTTCGACCGATGCGGCGGACGGGCGGGGGACCTTGGCGTCGAAGTAGGCGCGCGGCTGCAGGGCCGTCGCGGAGATCGCGTACGCCAGGAAGACGGCGGCGATCAGCAGCACCGCGTAGTAGCTCAGCCGCTTCGCCAGGTAGCGGAGCATCAACGGCCGCCCGGGGTGGGGGCGGGGCCGACGCGTCTGGTGGGCATCGGGTCTCGGCCTTCGGTCGGGGCCCGGTCGGGCCGTCAGGTGGCGTATTCGGAGCGGAAGTTGGGAAACCGCAGGTCAGAGTGAAGCACTCGGGGACGGCGGCGGTGTTGCGGCGGTGTTGCCCCCCGTGACGTTTGGATCAGGCGTGCGTTCCTCCCCCTGGTGGCGGATCTGATCCGCTGTTACGTTCCTCTGGCTCGATGCCGGATTGAGTGCCCACGCTCAAGCCCAGTCATGCCTCTCGCGCCCGATTCACGTTCCGACCCACGCCACCAGGGGGACCCCCATGGACGCTTCCACCACGGCCCGCCGTCTCGGCCGGGCGGCCGCCGCGGCCGTCGCCGTCGCGCTCGCGGTCACCGCGTGCACCTCGGGCGGGGGCGGCTCGTCCGGCGACGTGGCCAAGAGCGAGCCGCCGAGGCAGGACTCCCAGGACATCAACGCCAAGCCGCTGGACCAGATCAAGGACGGCGGCGAGGTGCGCTTCGCGCTGGACCAGTGGATAAGCCAGTGGAACCCGCTGCAGGTGGACGGCGGCTCGTACACCGACACGGTGGACCTGATCCGGGCCCTGGAGCCGACGCTCTTCGACACCGACGCCTCCGGGGCCTTCCAGGCGAACCCGAACTACCTGGTGGAGGCCAAGGTCACCTCGACCTCGCCGCAGGTGATCACCTACAAGCTCAACCCCAAGGCCAAGTGGTCGGACGGCAAGCCGCTGAGCTACCTGGACTTCAAGGCCGACTGGCAGGCGAGCAACGGCAAGGACCCGGCGTACAACGGCTACGACCCGTCCGGCTACGAGCTGATCTCCGCGGTCGAGCAGGGCGCCGACTCGTCCGAGGTGAAGGTCACCTTCTCGGAGCCGTACGCGGACTGGCAGAACCTGTTCCGTCCGCTGGTGCCGGCGGCCGGCATCGCCACCCCGGACGACTTCAACAAGGGCTGGGTGGAGAAGGTCCCGATCACCGCGGGCCCGCTGAAGATCGGCGTGGCGGACAAGACCGCGCAGACCATCAGCCTCGTCCCGGACCCGGCCTGGTGGGGTACCCGGGCCAAGCTCGACAAGATCACCTTCCGGGTGATGGACAAGGCGGCGAGCATCCAGGCGTACCTCAACAACGAGATCGACTTCGCCTCGGCCGGCACGGCCACCGCGTACGGCCAGCTCAAGGGCGCCAAGGACACCGTGATCCGGGCCGCCAGCCCGTGGGACGAGGTGCACATCTCCTTCGGCGGCACCGGCGCGCTGGCGGACCAGAGGGTCCGCCAGGCGCTCGGCAGGGCCATCGACCGCTCGGCGCTGATCAAGATCGCCAACAACGGGGTGCCGGTGGAGTTCAAGCCGCTCGGCAACCACATCATCATGCCCAACCAGGCCGGCTACCAGGACAACTCCGGCGACTGGGCGAAGTTCGACCAGGCCGCGGCCAAGAAGCTGCTGGACGAGGCCGGTTGGAAGGAGTCCGGCGGCGGCCCGCGCACCAAGGACGGGCAGTCGCTGGAACTCCACTGGGTGCTCAGCGACGGCTCCACCCAGGCCCAGCTCGACCTCGCCACCGCGGCGGCGGCGATGTGGCAGACGGTCGGGGTCAAGGTCGACCTGGACAAGGTGGCCGCCAACGACTACTTCGCCAAGTACGTCACCCCGGGCAAGTTCGACATCGCGAGCTGGCGCAACACCGACTCCTTCCCCGACTCCAAGAGCCTGGCCAACTTCCGGCTGCCGGTGGGCGACAACACCTTCAGCAACCCCTCCCGGCTGGGCACCCCGGAGATCGACGGCCTGCTGAAGAAGGCGGCCGGTACGGTCGACCCGGTGGAGGCCGCGAAGCTCTACAACCAGGCGGACGCGAAGATCTGGGAGCTCGGCCACACCGTCGAGCTCTACCAGCGGCCCACGGTCGTGGCGGTGCGTAAGGGCCTCGCCAACTACGGCGCGTTCGGTCTCGCGGCGACGGACTACAGCAAGGTCGGCTGGGAGAAGTAGCCACTGCGGGCACGGCGACGCGGGCCGCACGGCAGGCGCTGGCGAGCAGCGCGGTGATCACGAGGCCGGTGGTGCGGACACGGGAAGGTCGGCTCCGCCGCCCCCGCTGTCCCGCCACCCGCCTTGACCTTCCGCGTTGCCCGCAGACCGCCCGTGTCATGGGCCCCGCAGGGCCCGCGCTCTTCCGACCGGGGATGAATCTAGCGGCGCCCCGGCCCCTCGCGGTGCATCACGCGGGGCGCGTCCGGAAACCCGCCGAGCTGTCACCCACTTCGCGCACCGGTGCGTCAACTACGGCTGACGGCAAGGGAAGAACGCGACGAGCGGGGTCTTCGCCGGTGGGGCGCGGCGGGTCCCGGCAGGGGCGCACCACCCGGCGCACGCGCCGTGCCGGTGCGTGCGCCGGGCCCGGGGCGCTGTCAGGATGCGCGGGGACGATCCGCCCCTCCCGACCCCGGAGCAGCCCCGATGGCCAGTGATCCCGCCGCCCCGGCACCCCGCGCGCACCACGTCGACCCGCCGCCGGTGCGCCGGATGGTCCCGCGCGACCGCCACGAGCCGCACCGGGTCGCCACCCCGCTGGAGCTCTTCTTCGACCTCTGCTTCGTGGTCGCGGTCGGCCAGGCCGGGCGCGAACTGGCCCACTACCTCGCGGCCGGGCACTACGGAGACGGCCTGCGCGGCTACACCCTCGCCTTCTTCGCGATCTGGTGGGCCTGGATGAACTTCACCTGGTTCGCCTCCGCGTACGACTGCGACGACGTGCCGTACCGGATCACCACGCTGGTGCAGATCGCCGGGGTGCTGATCCTCGCCGCCGGGGTGCCGCGGCTGTTTGCCACCCAGGACCTGACGCTGGCGATCACCGGGTATGTGGTGATGCGCCTCGCGATGGTCACCCAGTGGCTGCGCGCGGCGGCCGCGGAGCAGGGCGAGGCCCGGCGGGTCGCGCTGCGGTACGCGGTGGGGATCACGCTCTGCCAGATCGGCTGGGTGGTGGTGGTGTTCCTGCCGGAGGACGTCCGTCCGTACGTCATCCCGGTCGGCGTGCTGTGCGAGCTGGCGGTTCCGGTGATCGCGGAGCTGCGGATGCAGACCTCCTGGCACCCGCACCACATCTCCGAGCGGTACGGGCTGTTCACCCTCATCGTGCTCGGCGAGACGGTCGCGGCGGCGACCGTCGCGGTGCAGTCGGCGGTGGACGAGCACGAGGAGCTGGGCCGGCTGGTGCCGCTGGCGGCCGGCGGCCTGCTGATCTGCTTCGCCGCCTGGTGGATCTACTTCGCCCGGCCCGTCCACGAGCACCTGCGCTCCAACCGGCAGGCCTTCGCCTGGGGTTACGGGCACTACGTGGTGTTCGCCTCGGCGGCGGCGATCGGCGCCGGGCTGGAGGTCGCGGTGGAGTCGACCGCGCACAAGGCGGAGATCTCCGAGACCGCCGCGACCGCGACGGTCACCGTGCCCACCGCGATCTACCTGGTCACCGTCTGGTTCCTGCACTCCCGGCACACCAAGCGCGGCGCACTCGCCCAGGCGGTGGCGCCGGTCGGGGCCGCACTGGTGCTGGCCTGCACCGCCTTCGGCGGCTCCGGGGTGCCGGCGGCGGGCCTGGTCTGCACGCTGATGGTGGCGGCGGGCGTGCTGATCCACGGCCGGGAGAGCAGGACCGCCGGGGTGTCCTGACTCCGCCGCGGTGGAGTGCCGGCCCGACCCCCGGGGGCGTCCCGACTCACCACCGGGGTGTCCTAGCTCCGCCCCAGCAGGACGGGTTCGTGCCGCGACAGCCAGGCCAGGTAGGCCGGGTTGACCTTGGCCAGATCCAGGTAGGCGGCGCGCAGTTCGCCGTACAGCGCGTCCAGCGCGGGCGGGCTGAGCGCGCGCGGACGCCAGGTGAACAGCAGCCGGACGGCCAACGGGTCCCCGTGCACCGGGCGGACGACCGTGCCGGGCCCCGGCGGGGAGGTCGGCTGACAGGGGCGGACGGCCTCGCCGGAGGCGACCAGCTCGGCGGCGGTGGCGTTGTCCCGTACCTGCAGTACGCGGGGGTTGAGCCCGGCCCCGCTGAACACCCGGCGCATCGCCGCGTACTCGTGGTCGGCGGTCGGGTCGACCATCCAGGTGTCCTCGGCGAGGTCGGTGAGACGGACGACCTGGCGGGCCGCGGCCGGGTGCCCCGCGGCGAGCTCGACGTACTGCGGCTCGCGCGCCATCAGCACCCGCTGCTCGGCGTCCGGCGGCACCCGCAGCGGGAAGCCCTCGCTCTCGTGCACGAAGGCCACGTCCAGCTGGTCGGCGGCGACCATCCGCAGCAGCGCGCTGGCCGAGACGTCTACGTGGATCGTGGTGTCGGTGTCCGGCAGCCGCTCGTGCACCCGGCGAAGCCAGGCCGCGACCGCGCGGCTGCCGACGCTGCCGATGCGCAGTCGCCGGTGCCGGCCGGACCCCGTCGCGTCGCGGGCCTCCTGGCGGGCGGCGGCCACCAGCGCTGCCATCTCGGTGATCACCGGCCTGGCCCGGGAGAGCACCGAGTGGCCGAGCGGGGTGGGCCTGCTGCCGGTCTGCTCGCGGGTGAACAGGGTTCCGCCGATGGCCCGTTCGATGCGGTGCAGCTGGGTGGTGAGGGAGGGCTGGGTCATGCCGAGCTGGAGCGCGGCCTTGCGGAGGCTGCCGCTGTCGGCGATCGCGCACAGCACCCGGAGGTGTCTCACGTCGAGCTCCACGTTCCGGAGCATAGACGCCTCCGCGCCAGATCGCCAAGGACATGACAGGTAGTCAAAGGTGCCTCGACGGAACGTGCTACGGGTCCCGGTAGGTATGCGGCGGTGCTATCGCCGGTTGACATCATCCGCGACCGGCCCGGGCTGTCCGAAGCTCGGGGGCAGCAACCCGCCGCGGCCACCGGTCCCGGCGGTCCCCCACCACGCGCCGCCGCCGTGCCCGGCCCCCACCGGTCCCGGCGGGGCGGCGCACCGCGAACCCGGAGCCCTCACATGAAGCGATCCGTGCTGTCCGCCGCCCTGGGCCTGGCCCTCGCGGTCGGCCTCGCGACCCTGCCCGCCACCGCTGCCGTCGCCGCACCGGCCGCCCCGGCTGCCCCGGCCGTCCAGGGCTACACCCCGGCCACGTACGCCGGTTCGGCCGCGGAGGCCGCGAACAACCGGGCCTTCTTCCGGGCCGTGGTGGCCTCGGTCGAGGCCAAGCGGGCCGCCAACCCCTGGCTGCGGACCGTCACCGTCACCTACGACACCGCCAACGCGCCCTCCTTCGCCGACCAGATAGCCGGCGCCGCACGGATCTGGAACGGCTCGGTGCGCAACGTGCAGCTCCAGGAGACCGGCGGCAACGGCGACTTCTCGTACTACGAGGGCAGCGACAGCCGGGGCTCCTACGCCAGCACCGACGGGCACGGCCACGGCTACGTCTTCCTCGACTACCAGCAGAACCAGGAGTACGACTCGCTGCGGGTGACCGCCCACGAGACCGGGCACGTGCTCGGCCTGCCCGACGACTACTCCGGCCCGTGCAGCGAGCTGATGTCCGGCGGCGGCCCCGGCCCGTCCTGCACCAACCCCTACCCCGACGCCGACGAGCGCAGCCAGGTCGACGACCTCTGGGCGAACGGTCTTGCGGCGGTGAACAAGGCTGCCCGGTAGCGGAGTTCGGGCGCGGCAGGCCGCTCGGCCGGAATCGAGCGGCCCGCCGCTCCGGGTACTTCCCCGCCTCGGAGCCTAGCCGCCACCGGAACGGAATGCCAGGGGCACGGTTGGGTCAAGACGAGGAAAAGACGGCTCAAATCGGCCGTGCCCCAGGGGTATTGCACCGAGCTATCGCCGGTTGACATCATCCGCGCGCCCGCCGGGCTGTCCGAAGCTCTGGGGACATCACCCGTTGACCAGGTGTCCCCCAGGGCCGGCCCCCAACCGGCCACGACACCACAGGAACCGGAGACCCCCACATGAAGCGATCCGTGCTGTCCGCCACCCTCGGCCTGGCCCTCGCGGCCGGCCTCGCCGTGCTGCCCGCCACCGCCGCGGCCGCCGCCCCGGCCGCCCCGGCCACGCAGGGCTACACCGCCTCGACGTACGCCGGTTCGGCCGCCGAGGCCGCGGACAACCAGGCCTTCTTCCAGGCCGTGATGGCCTCCGCGAAGGCCAAGCAGGCCGCCAACCCGGGCCTGGCGACCGTCGTGGTGACCTACGACGCCAGCTCGGCCCCGTCCTTCCGCAACCAGATATCCCAGGCCGCGCAGATCTGGAACAGCTCGGTCGGCAACGTCCAGCTGCGGTCCGGCTCGGCCGCCGACTTCCGCTACTACGAGGGCAACGACAGCCGGGGCTCCTACGCCAGCACCGACGGGCACGGGCGCGGCTACGTCTTCCTCGACTACCAGCAGAACCGGCAGTACAACTCGGTGCGGGTGACCGCCCACGAGACCGGGCACGTGCTCGGCCTGCCGGACCACTACTCCGGCCCGTGCAGCGAGCTGATGTCGGGCGGCGGCCCCGGCACCTCCTGCACCAACCCCTACCCGAACAGCACCGAGCGCAGCCGCGTCAACTCCCTCTGGGCGCGCGGCTGATCCACCGGACACCCCCGGGCCGGCCGCACACCGCTGCGGCCGGCCCGGGGCGTCCCGCTGCCGCCGCTGCCACTGACGGCGGCGGTGGCCGCGGTGGCGTGTGGCGGCGGGACTGTCGGTGCCGCGTGCGAGCATGCGGGCGAGACCCTTCCGCCCCCGATCGCAAGGTGCCGCCATGACCCGCTCCGTCCCCGACCGGCTCGACGACCTCCCGTACGCCGAACTGCTGCGCCCGCACACCGGGCCGCTGCGCAGCGACGAGCGGTACGACACCGTGCACTTCGACGGCGGCGAGCACACCGACGAGTCGGTCGCCGGGGCGGCCTTCCTGGAGTGCGCCTTCACCGGCGTCGCGCTCAGCGGGGTCAAGCTGCGCCAGGCCCGGTTCAACGAGGTCTGGGTGCAGGCCGGCCGCTGGGTGGCCTGCGACCTCAGCGACTCCGAGTGGCAGGACAGCTCGTTCGTCGGCGGCGTGCTGGCCGGGGTCGCCGGGTACGGTTCGGCGCTGCGCCGGGTGGTCTTCCGCGGCTGCAAGCTGGAGGCGGTCAACCTCCGGTCGGCCGTGCTGCGGGACGTCGTCTTCGAGGACTGCCTGCTGCGCGACGTGGACTTCGGCGAGGCGAAGCTGACCTCGGTGTCCTTCCCCGGCTCGACGCTGGAGGAGGTCCGGCTGCGCGGTGCGACGCTGAGCAAGACCGACCTGCGCGGCGCCGTCCGGCTCGGGCTGACCGACGGACACCAGGGGCTGCGCGGCGCGGTCATCAGCTCCACCCAGCTGCTGGAGCTGGCGCCGCAGTTCGCCCAGGCGCTGGGGATCGAGGTGAAGGACCGCTGACCGGATCCCTCTCCGTCCTCCCCGGCGTTTCAGTCCCGCGTTCAGCCCGACGTCGCTCGGTGACCGCAGGGCGAACAGTCCGCCAAACCTGCTGCGCGCATCTGGTGGCCCGCCACGTACGCGGTGGAGACTTCTCCGCGATCGAGTGAGCCCCGACTTGTGTACACAACATCGCCAGCGAAGGGACGGGCCGGACTGATGGCCGAGCTGAGTCGTAGGAAGTTCGTCACGCTGTCCGGGGTGGCCGCGGCCGGTCTGGCCGTGGCCGGCACCGGTGCCGCGGGCGCCGCCCCGGGCGCTCCCGCGGTGGCCTCCACCACCACGCTCCGGCAGACCGGCACCATCAACGACGTGCAGCACGTGGTGATCCTCATGCAGGAGAACCGCAGCTTCGACCACTACTTCGGCATGCTGCGCGGCGTGCGCGGCTTCGCCGACCGCAGCGCGATCCAGATCGCCGGCGGCTACAGCGTCTTCAACCAGCCCAACGGCCTGTTCAGCCGCCAGTACCCGTGGCAGTTCAGCCAGACCAAGCCGGCCGGCGGCGCCGACCCGGAGCGCCTCGCCCAGTGCAACGGCGACCTCAGCCACGGCTGGAGCGACCAGCACAGCGCGTGGAACAGCGGCAAGTTGGACAACTGGGTCTCCGCCAAGGGCAACGTGCGCACGCTCGGCTTCCTCACCCGCCAGGACATCCCGTTCCACTACGCGCTGGCCGAGAACTGGACCATCTGCGACGCCTACCACTGCTCGGTGCTGAGCGCGACCGGCCCCAACCGCACCTACCACTGGTCCGGTCAGATCGACCCGTCCGGCACCGCGGGCGGCCCGGCCTACGACGGCGGCGACGAGAAGGGCCTGCGCTGGCAGACCTTCGCCGAGGCCCTGGAGAACGCCGGGGTCAGCTGGAAGGTCTACCAGAACGCCGCCGACAACTACGGCGACAACGCCCTCGCCTACTTCAACCAGTTCTCCGGCGCCCCGGCGGGCAGCCCGCTGGCCGTCAAGGGCATGGGCTCGGTGCCCAAGGTCACCGGCCGCACCCCGGACGACATCGTCGCGGCGATCAAGGCCGACGTGCTGGCGGGCACCCTCCCGCAGGTCTCCTGGATCGTCCCCGACCAGGCCTCCTCGGAGCACCCGTACGCCACCCCGGCCGACGGCGCGCACTTCGTCCACAACGTGATCGACGCGTTGAACGCGGACCCGAACGTCTTCAACTCGTCCGTCCTGTTCATCAACTACGACGAGAACGACGGCTTCTTCGACCACGTGCCGCCGCCGGTCGCCCCGGCCGGCACTCCGGGCGAGTTCTACAACGGCACCAACATCGGCCTCGGCTTCCGCGTCCCGATGATCGCGGTCTCGCCCTGGACCCGCGGCGGCTGGGTCAACTCCGAGACCTTCGACCACACCTCGGTGCTGCGCTTCCTGGAGGTCTGGACGGCCGCCCTCGGGAGGCCCGCCACCAGCCCGAACATCAGCGACTGGCGCCGGCGCGTCTGCGGCGACCTCACCAGCGTGTTCGACTTCGCCAACCCGGTGTACGGCCTGCCGGCGCTGCCCGACACCTCGCAGACCATCGGCCTGTCCGCCTGCGGCCCGCTGCCCAACCCGGCCCCGGTGAACAACCAGCTGCCGCTGCAGGAGTCCGGCACCCGCCCGGCCCGCGCCCTGCCGTACCAGCCGAACGCCAACCTGGACCACCTGGAGTTCGGCTCGGGCGGGGTGATGAAGGTCTGGATCGCCATGGCCAACGGCGGCTCCAAGTCCTCGCACTTCGCCGCGTACGCCAACGCCTACCGCGGTGGCGGCCCCTGGCAGTACACCGTCGACCCGGGCGGCAGCACCAGCGACTTCTTCAACTGCGGCACCGGTTTCGGCGGCGGCCCGTACGACCTCACCGTCGTCGGCCCCAACCGCTTCCTGCGCCGCTTCAAGGGCGACGCGACGAAGGCGGGCAAGAACGCCGCCGTCACCGCCTCGTACGCGGTGGAGGCCGGCACCGGCAAGCTGGCCATCTGGTTCAAGCTGGCCAACAACGGCAGCACCCCGATGACCTTCACCATCGCCCCCGACAACTACCGGACCGACGGCCCCTGGACCTACCAGGTCCCGGCCGGCGTCAGCGTCAGCGACTACTTCAACGCCGTCGCCTACACCAACGGCTGGTACGACTTCACCGTCACGGTGGACGCGGACAGCAGCTGGTCGCAGCGCTTCACCGGCCACCTGGAGACCGGCGCGCCCAGCGTCAGCGGCTGATGCCCGCTCTCACTGTGTGAACCCCCTGGGTCCCGCTGCCCGTTCTTCCGGGTAGCGGGGCCTTCGGTTTCCCGTGAATGAACTCGCACAGTCGGCGTGAACAGTAAAGTTCGTATACGAAGTTCAATGTTCGGGGTGGTGTGTGCATGAAGGAGGTCAGGCCTCCCGGTCCGGTCGTATGGATACCGTCAGGAGTCGCAAAGCGCAGGATTTCTGGCCCTATCATCCAACTTTGTCGAGAAGAAAGGATGATTTTGCCATGGAACCCCTGTCCCGCCTGAAACGCGCCCTCGCCTGCGGGGTTGCCGCAGTCGCCGTGTTCTCCGGCCTGACCGTGCAGGCCCAGGCCGCGCCGACGGCGAACGCCCCCGTGGACAAGACCTGCGGAACCCCGGCCGTGCCGGGCGGCGGCAACTGTATGAGCTCGCTGATCAGCTCCGCCTTCGACGTCATCAAGCTGATGCGCAACGCCGCAAACCTCAATAAGGTGGACAACGCGGAGTTCACCCAGAGCACCGCGACGAAGTTGAGCGAGAAGTTCCCGGGGTTCAACGTCATGGTGTTCAAGACCGTGGGCACCGACCTGTATGACACCGAGTGGTTCAAGAACGAGTACAAGGCCGACATGAAGGGGGTGCTGATCGACACCACCTACAAGCTCAACCATTACCTGGACAAGGACAAGAAGGAGCCTTCCGGCTATGACATCTTCCGGATCTGGGTATTCCAGGGGGACTCGACCTTCCGTAACCGGGGCGACGGCGGCTACATGAACTGGGCATTCATGGGCAACGACGGCGACACCGTCAAAAAGGAGTCATGGACCTGCCGGGCGGGCACCGCGCGGCCCTACAAGTGCGACGGTGACGTACGCACCATCCACTTTCCCGCACGGTCCGGCTACGCCACCAGGACCGGCAGCCTGACCCCCGACTCCAGCAGCCCCGGCTACCACGCCTGCCTGGACGTCAGTGGCAACGGCACCGCGAACGGCACCCCCGTGCAGATGTGGGAGTGCAACGGCGGCGACGCGCAGAAGTGGACCTACAACGGGTACAAGCTCCAAGCGGCCAACGGTAAGTGTCTCGACCTGGAGGCCAACAAGACCGCGAACGGGACCAAGCTTCAGGTCTGGGACTGCCTGGAAATCCCCGGTCAACGCTGGAACATGTCGCCCAGCGGCACTCTGCGGCACATGACGGACCAGGATGACCGGTCCAAGGACGTCTGCATCGACGACTTCAACGGCCAGACCGCCAACGGCAGCACCGTGGCGGCCTGGGCTTGCGGCTCCGAGGACAGGCGGGACGCGCCCAACCAGAACTGGGCCTGGGGCGGCACCCCGTCGACCACCAACCCGACCACACCCGGCAACGGCGCCGACGTGTACCTGAAGCTTTCCAACGGGCTGGGCGCCGTCCCGCTCAGCGGTTCCGCGGGCGCGTCGGTCGTCCCCGGGCTCCGGGGTGGCAACGAATCAAAGTGGAAGGTCACCTCCGTGGGCGGGGGTCGCTACCGGATCACCAGCTCCTACGGGCTGGACCTCACCGAGAACAGCAGCTACCTGGCCGAACTCCAGCCGTGGAGCAACTCCTCCAAGCAGAAGTGGGAGCTCGTCGGAGTCGGCAACGGCAAGTACCAGATCCGGATCTCCGACGACGACTGCCTCGCCCACGATGCCGACTTCAAGCAACTCGGCGTGTGGACGTGCAAGCAGGGCTGGCAGCAGGAGTGGGTGCTTGAGTCCACGTCCGGCGGTGTGATCACGCCGACCGACCCGACCACTCCGACGAAGCCGAACCCGAAGCCGACCACCCCGCCGACCGGGGGCGGCTCCAGCATCCCGACCGAGCGGCCGCTGTTCCTGAAGCTCTCCAACGGTTTGGGCGCGTCGGCACCCACCGAGACCGCGAGCTGGGGAGCGCCGATCGTGGGCGGGATCCTGGGGTACAAGGGGTCCCGCTGGACGATCAAGCCGCTGGGCGGGGGGCGCTACCGGATCGTCAACGACCTCGGGTTCAACCTCACCGAGAACCCTGACACCTATGTCGCCGAGCAGCAGGCGTGGGGCGACACCTCCAACCAGAAGTGGGAGTTCGTCAGCCTCGGCAACGGCAAGTACCAGATCCGGATCTCCGACGACGACTGCCTCACCCACGACGCCGACTTCAAGCAACTCGGTGTGTGGAGCTGTGAGGGCGGCTGGAAGCAGGAGTGGTCCTTCCAGCTCCTCTGATCGGCAACCCGTGGTGGCGCCCGCCGCCCTGCCCGGCGTCAGCGTCAGCGACCACTTCAACGCCGTCGCCTACACCAACGGCTGGTACGACTTCACCGTCACGGTGGACGCGGACAGCAGCTGGTCGCAGCGCTTCACCGGCCACCTGGAGACCGGCGCGCCCAGCGTCAGCGGCTGACGGCCGCTCCCCGCGCACGGCACACGGGCCCCACCACCCGCCGTCGGGTGGTGGGGCTCCGCGTCACCTGCGCCAGAAGAGGTGGTGCGTGACGCCGCTCGGGCTGGGCACGACCTCCAGGTGGAACCGGTCGAGCAGCTCCTCGGGGGACTCCCAGAGCCGCAGTCCGGACCCGAGCTTCACCGGTGAGACGGCGACGTGCATGGCGTCGACCAGGCCGGCGGCGAGGAACTCCCGGATCGTGGTGACACCGCCGCCGAGTCGGACGTCCTTGCCCTGCGCCGCTGCCCGCGCCCGTTCGAGGACGGCGGCCGGGTCGCCGTCGACGAAGTGGAACGTGGTGTCGGAGAGCGTGATCGACGGACGCCCGTGGTGGGTCATGACGAACACCGGAGTGCGGAACGGCGGCTCGTCACCCCACCAGCCGCGCCACTCGTGGTCCTGCCAGGGCCCGCGCTGCGGCCCGAACTTGTTGCGGCCCATGATCTCGGCACCGATGTTGCGGGCGAAGTCCCGGGCGAAGTAGTCGTCCAGGCCCCGGCTCCCCCCGGGATCCGTGCGCATCGGCCAGCTCGCGGTGGCTCCGGCCCAGGCGAACAGCCGCTCGGGGCCGTCGAGGCCGAACGGCCGCTCCAGGCTCTGGTGCTCACCGGCGCCGATGCCGTCACGGGAGACGTTGAAGTTCATCACTCTGAGCAGTTGGTCCACGGGTGTCCTCGTCAGTTCCGGTCGCGTCCTCGTACGGCGGGGCGCCGCACGCCGTGTCGTCGGAGCGGACGCGGCCGGATTGACATCGACCCGCGAGGTTTTTCAGATCGCGCCGAACTCGCCGGCGCGGACGGCGGAGACGAAGGACCGCCAGGACTCGGCAGAGAAGACGAGGGCCGGGCCGGCGGGGTCCTTGGAGTCGCGGACGGGGACGGCGTCGGATGCGACCAGGTTCCCCGCGACCTCGACGCAGTTGCCTCCGTTGCTGCTGTACGAAGACTTGAACCACTGAGGCTCGGCGGTCACGGCAGTTCCTCTCGTAGCTGGCTGATCAGGGCCACGGACTCGGCTTGTGAGAGTGCCAGGGCCTGCAGCTGATAGTAGGCCGTGAGCATCGGCGGTACCGCGCCGCTGTCCCGTTCCAGGTGCCCTTGGTGCGCCGATTCCGCGTAGGACATCAGCGATCGGTCCGGAAGGGTGAGGATGTTCACCGGCAGGTCAAACGCTCGTTCCTCGCCCATGGCGAACGGAGCCACCTGGAGAACCGTGTTGGGCATCCGGGCGAAGGCGGCGAGCTCATCGAGCTGGGCTGCCATGGTGGCCTCTCCGCCGACCGGGCGCCGGAGGCAGCTCTCGTCCAGAACGGCGTGGATCAGCGGCGGGGATTCCCGGCGCAGGTTCGACTGTCGGCGAGCGAGGTAGGTGACCCGTTCCTCGGCCTGGTCCTCCGTGATGCTGCCTCGCCGGACCGCGCCCGCTGCGATGGCCCGTGCGTAGTCCACGGTTTGGAGCAGTCCCGGCACGATGCCCAGATCGAACAGCCTCAGCTCCACCGCCTTGGACTCGTGCGCGACGTACTCCGGGAACCCTTCGAGGATGGTCGACGACTTGAGATCGCGCGACTTGCGAACAAATACGTTCTCGAACCCAAAGGCCTTGTCAAGTTCGCGTGCCAGACGAGCGGTTGGAGGACGCCGACCAGTTTCCACGGCCGATACATGCGTCGGCGAGTAGCCGATGGCACGTGCCAGTTCGTCCTGGGTCCACCCCCTTGCCTCCCGTGCGCTGCGGACATCTGAGCCGAACTTGGCGGCGGGAGATGAATCAGGGTCCAGTTCAACCTTGTTCATGGGTGTCGATTCCCTCTCCCCAAGCAGATCCGACAGGTTGAAGACATCCCCATCGTAGACGACAGTTGGCGCTCTGGGTAGTCATCGCACTACGGAACGGAGTTGTTCCCGTGACGCGCAAGAAGCCCCTCTATGGGCAGCCCTACCGCCCGCAGGTCGGCGAGCTGGTCAAGGACGTGACGACTGATCAGGACGTCGTCTACATGGACACGCGAGGCGGGCTCGCCTACGTGCGGCCGGTGGGTGGAGGGCTGGAGCGGACCGTCGATCCCGCCCGGATCCACCCGCTCCCGGGCGGGCCGACGGTGGTCCTCCGCCTCGTCCCCGCCAAGCGGCGCGGCCGGCCCCGCGTCGACACCGAGGGCGCCGCGTGAGACACCGATGACCAACCCGCCGACCTGCCCCGCACCGAACTGCTGCGCTCCGGTCGACCTCCTCGGCGATGCCACCGAGGCCGGCCGCACGTGGAACTGCCCCGAGTGCGGTCGGTGGGGCGTCGCCTGGTCTCCGGCCTACCTGGCGAACCAGCCCTTCGAGGAGCCCTTGATCGCCCTCGGCCGCAGACCCCGCTACCGGAGGGCGGACGGACCGTGATGCTGCCGATCGCCTTCATCGGCCGTACGATCCTCGGCCTGGTCCGCGAGCCCCGGGCCACCTGGTCCTGGTTCTGGGGCGGGTACCTCCGGTTCGCCCCGCCGGTCCTGTGGTTCAGCCCCGAACGCCGCCGAGCGGTCGCGGCGGCCGCGCTGATGCTCGCGGAGGAGCGGCAGCTCCGCGAGACGTGCCGCGAGGCCGCCCGGGACGCGCTCCGTGCCGAGTTGCGTGAGGCAACGGAACGACTCCGCCGGGCCGCGGCACGGTACGCCGCGGCCCGGGAGCTCGCCGCGGCGCCCCGTCGCCGTCGGCCTCCCGCGTCCCGGCCGCCCAACCGACCCGACTGACAGGGCGGCTCAGGCGTAGGGGCCCCGGGGGAACCACGGGTCGCGGACCTCCCGGGGGCCGTACGGCGTCAGCAGGGTGAGGGTGTACACCCCGGCGGCGTACTCGGCCAGCTGCACCGAGCCGTGCCGGGTCTCCAGCTCGGCCTGCACGGGCACCGGCAGCTTGGTGAGCGCCCGCCGCAGCTGCAGCGCGTCGCGCCGACTGATCGGCTGCGGGGAGCGCAGCACCAGCCGGATCGGGCTCAGCGGGCCGGTCACCGGCACCCCGCTGCCCAGCTCGTAGCCGACCGCGCCGATCGGGCCCCAGGGCATCCGGTGGTCCGCCACCAGCCGGCCGACCTCCGGCAGCAGGGCCAGCGCCGGGATCCCGGTGAGCCGTTCGGGGGCCAGCCGTTCGCGCCGCTCGGCCAGCTGCTCGGGCCGCAGCGTCCCGGCCACCGCCGCCCAGGGCGCCAGCGCGTCCAGCCGCTGCCCGTGGCGCGGGCCGCGCACGGTCACCGGGAACCAGAGCTCGGGCGCGGCCTCGGGGTCCCGGGCGCAGCGCTGCGGGTGCGGCAGGTCCGCCGGGTTGCCGACCACCGCGGGCGCCCGGCCGACCGTCACCCAGGGGTGCGCCCGCAGCACCGCGCGCGCCCAGTCCGGCAGCTCGCCTCCCGCGAGGGGCCGCAACGACCTGGGGCACTGCATCAGCAGGAGGTCGTGCGCGCCGGGCAGCCGCCCGTCCAGCGCGGCCAGCGGGCCGACCCGCCGGCGCGGGCCGTCGTGCGGGTCCTCGGCGGGGCGCCGGGCGTGGCTTCCGGAATGTACGACGGTCACAGCGGGCTCCAGACGGTGGCGTCAGTTCGGCCGACGGCTCCACCCTCCGCCCGGCGCGCACCGCCCCGCCACGGCCGTTGGGCGCGTTCACCAGGGACCAAGGGCTCAACCGGGGCCCGAGGTGCGTCGGCCCGGTCACGGTGTGAGAGTGGGGGCAGCCCGGTAGTCCGACGTTCCCCTCCGGAGGAGGAGTCATGGGCATCTTCGACAGGTTGTTCCACCGGCCGCCGCACCACGAGGCCACCGGCGAGGACGGCGCCCAGCGGGCCGCCCTCGCCCACGACGAGGCCGCGGACGCGTTCGGTGACGACGTCGAGCGGAGCAGGGACACGCAGGAGCGGATGGCCCAGGAACGGATCTCCCAGGAGGAGGCCGACCGGCGCGCCGCCGAGAACATGACGGCCGAAGGCGACCCCTGGGACTGAGACCGCCCGGCGTCACCGCCCCCGCCGGTCACTGCCCCCGTCGGTCACTGCCCACGTGCCGGTCACTGCCCCCGTCGGTCACTGCCCACGTGCCGGTCACTGCCGCCCCCCGCTGGTCACCGCTCCCGCGGTGGCAGCGGCGGGCGCCGCAGGTCCGGCCGGGCCGTGGACTCCGGCGGGGGCACCGCGGCGGGCGCGTCCTCCAGCAGGTCCAGGGCCAGCTGGACGGCGGTGACCAGCTCGGGGTGGCGCCCCCGGGCCCAGTCCCGCGGGGTGCGCAGCACGTGCACGTCCGGTTCGACGCCGCGGTTCTCCACCGACCAGCCGAGGCCGCCGTCGAACCAGGAGGCGTTCTTCGGCACCGAGATCTGCGTGCCGTCGCCGAGGGTGTGCCGCCCGGACATCCCGACCACACCGCCCCAGGTGCGGTTGCCGATCACCGGGCCGAGCCCGAGCAGCTTGATCGCCGCGATGATGACGTCCCCGTCCGAGCTGGTCGCCTCGTCCGCGAGGGCCACCAGCGGGCCGCGCAGGGCGTGCCGCGGCCACCGGACCGGTTGGCGGTCCCGGGTGAAGTCCCAGGCCAGGACGTGTCGGGTGAGCTTCTCCAGGACCAGTTCGGAGACGTTGCCGCCGGCGTTGCCGCGGACGTCCAGCACCAGCGCGGGCTTGTCCAGTTCGCGCCGCAGGTCCCGGTTGAACTGCGCCCAGCCGGAGCCGCCGAGGTCCGGGATGTGCAGGTAGCCGCACCGCCCGTCGCTGAACTCCCGTACCAGGGAACGGCGTTTGGCCACCCAGTCCTGGTAGCGGATGGGCCGTTCGTCGGTCAGCGGGGTGACCGCGATCCGCCGCACCGGGCCGTCCGGGCCGCTGCGCAGTGCCAGTTCCACGGTGGTGCCGCCGGTGCCGGCCAGCAGTGGGAGCGGTCCGCGCACCGGGTCCAGCGGGCGTCCGCCGATCGAGAGCAGTTCGTCGCCGTCGCGCACGCCCTGGGCGGCCAGTGGGGCGCGGGCGCGCGGGTCGGAGGACTCGCCGGGCAGCACCCGGTCGACCAGCCAGCGCCCGTCGGGGGCGCGGTGGGCGTTGGCGCCGAGCAGGCCGAGCGGCTGCTGGCCGAGCGAGGGTCCCTCGGCGCGCCGGGACGGGGTGACGTAGGCGTGCGAGGTGCCGAGTTCGCCGAGGAGTTCGCGCAGCAGGTCGGCGAAGTCGTCGGGTGAGCAGATGCGGTCCAGCAGGGGCTCGTACTGGGCGACCAGCGCGGGCCAGTCCAGGCCGGACATCCGCTCGTCCCAGAACTGGTCCCGGACGATCCGGGCGGCCTCGTGGTAGGCCTGGCGCCATTCGGCGGCCGGGTGCACGGTGTGGGTGATCCGGCGCAGGTCGACGGCGGTGCCGGCGGAGGGGGCGGTGACCGGGACGACCCGCAGCGTCCCGGCCGAGTAGACGGCGATCGAGCCGCCGTCGCCGGAGACGGCGTAGCCGTCGAGCTTGTCCGCCAACGTGCTGCGGCTGCCCCGGACCAGGTCGAAGTACTCCAGCGAGGGGCGGCCCGAGGTGTCCTCCGGGCTGGCGAAGGTCTGACCGAGGGTGCCGGCGATCGGCCAGCGCAGCCAGACCAGGCCGCCCCGCACCGCGTCGGTGGCCGAGTACTTGGAGGCGATCACCGGGAACTGCAGCAGCCGGTCGCCGATGCCCGCGGGCTCGACCCGGACGGTGCCGTCGCCGCCGCCGTCCCCGCGCGGGGCGCCGTCCTCGACCGGTGCCGAGAACGGCGAGGGCGTGTCGGCGGTGAGCGGGACGAGGTACGGGCGGCAGCCGACCGGGAAGGAGAGGTCGCCGGTGTGCACGTCGTGGACCGGGTCGAAGCCGCGCCAGGAGAGGAAGGCCAGGTAGCGGCCGTCCCGGGTGAACACCGGCTGCTCGTCCTCGAAGCGGCCGTCGGTGACCTCGGTGACGGGGGCGGGCGCGTCGGTGCGGGTGAGCCGGATCCGGCGAAGCGAGCGCCCGGCGACCGGCTGGGACCAGGTGATCCAGTGCGAGTCGGGGGAGAAGCGGGGGCTGGAGACCGGGCCGTACTCGGAGGCGGCCAGCTCGCGCACCTCGCCGTCGGCGGCGGAGACCAGCAGCAGCCGCCCGTCCGAGGCGACGGCGGCGAGGCGGCTGCCGTCGGGGGAGGCGGTGAGCTCCAGGACGCGGCCGAGCCGGCCGGAGGCGAGGATCCGGTGGCGGTGTTTCTCCGCGCCCTCGTGCCCGGGCAGCGGCATCACCTCGATCGCGTCGGCGCCCTTCGCGTCGGTGATCCAGGCCGCCTCGCCGGTGTGCCCGAGCACCACCGGCAGCCGGGTCCGCACCCCCGGGGTGTCGGCGAGTGCGCGGGCCGGGCCGTCCTTGTGGGTGAGCCAGTACTGGCTGCCGCGCACGGTGATCACCCCGGCCCGGCCGGTCTGGTCGCAGGCGAGGTCCTTGACCTGGGAGGCGGCGCCGACCTGGTACGGGCGGCGGCCGGCCCGGGCGCCGCCGAGCGGGACGTGCAGCCGGCGCGGGGCGGGGGCGTCCAGGTCGTCCAGCAGCCAGAGGTCGCCGGCGTGCTGGTAGACGATGCGGGTGCCGTCGGTGGCGGCCTCGCGGGCGTAGTAGGAGGCGTGGTCGGTGTGCCGGCGCAGGTCGGTGCCGTCCGGGCGGCAGGAGTAGAGGTTGCCGATGCCCTCGTGGTCGGAGAGGAAGGCCACCCGCCCGGTGACCGGCATCGGGGCGGCGAGGTGCCCGGTGTGGGCGGGCAGGATCTGCTCGCCGTCCGCCCAGAGCCGGCCGACGGCGCCGCCCCGGTAGCGCTTCCAGGCGGCCGGGTCGTGCGGGGCGGCGCCGGTGAGCAGGACGGTCCGCTCGCGGCTCATCTGGGCGTCGCCGACCGGGCCCCAGGGCATCCGGCGGCTGGGGGAGCCGTCCGGCGGCAGGGCGTGGGCCCAGGTGTAGTGGCCGAAGGGCTCGTGGAAGGAGGTGACGGCGAGCACCTCGCCGTCCGGCAGCCAGCCGCGCACCCGGGTGTCCTGGCTGCCCCAGAAGCTGAGCCGGCGGGCCTCGCCGCCGTCGACGGGTGCGGTCCACACCTCGGGGGTGAGGCTCAGCCAGCTGGTCCAGGCGAGGGTGGTGCCGTCGGGGGAGAAGCGGGGGTGGCTGACCCGGGTGCGGTCGCAGGTGACCCGCCAGGCCCGGCCGGTGACGGCGCCGTCGGTGTCCAGCGGGGCGATCCAGACGTCGTCCTCGGCGGTGAAGGTGAGCAGGCCGCCGTGCAGGTGGGGGTGGCGGAGGTAGCCGGGCGGGGTCACCCCTCCATCCTTCGACGGGGTGTCACACCCGGCAACCGGAAGGGGACCGGGGAAGGCGTCGAGACCGGTCTGGACCATTGACAGGGCATCGGCGGATCCACTTCAGTGGTCTAGTCCAACTAGGGTGCCAGGCCGGGCCGCTCCCCCCACTGGCGCGTGCACCGGCGTGCCCTCGGACGTCCCCCACGACCGCGCCATCGCAGGAGCACCCGCATGCGCAGAACCCTGAGAAACGGCCTCGCCGCCGGCACCGCCTCCGCCGTCGCCGCAGCCACCCTGGTCGGCGTCACCCTGGGCCTGGCGCCCGCCGCCTCGGCCGGCGAGTTCCTGGTCAACGGCGGTTTCGAGTCCGGCTCGCTCGGCCCCTGGAACTGCTCCGGCGGCACCGGCAGCGTCGTCTCCGGCCCGGTGCACGGCGGCAGCCGCGCGCTCGCCGGCGCGGCCACGGCCGGCGACACCGCCCAGTGCAGCCAGACCGTCACCGTCACCCCCGGCACCACCTACACGCTCAGCGCGTACGTCAACGGCTCGTACGTCTACCTGGGCGTCGACGGCGGCGGCCCCAGCACCTGGACGCCCGGCACCGGCGGCTCGTACCAGAAGCTCAGCCTCAGCTTCACCGCCGGCGCCACCCAGACCAGCGCCACCGTCTACACCCACGGCTGGTACGGCCAGGGCACCTACTACGCGGACGACGTGTCGCTCGACGGCCCGGGCGCCCCCAGCCCCAGCCCGACCCCGACGCCGACCCCGACCGCGACCGCCTCTCCGACCGCGACGCCGACGGGCACGCCCACGGGCACGCCCACGGGCACGCCGACCAGCCCGCCCGCCGGCAGCCACGCCCTGGTCGGCTACCTGCACGCCAGCTTCGCCAACGGTGCCGACTACACCCGGATGGCGGACGTCCCGAACTCCTGGGACTTCATCGACCTCTCCTTCGGCGAGCCCACCTCCGTCACCTCCGGCGACATCCGGTTCAACCGCTGCCCGGTCACCGAGTGCCCGACCGTCGAGTCCGACACCGACTTCAAGGCCGCCATCGCCGCCAAGCGCGCCCAGGGCAAGAAGGTGCTGATCTCGATCGGCGGCCAGAACGGCCAGGTCCAGCTGACCACCGCCGCCGCCCGGGACACCTTCGTGAGCTCGGTCTCGGCGATCATCGACAAGTGGGGCCTGGACGGCCTGGACATCGACTTCGAGGGCCACTCGCTCTCCCTCGCCACCGGCGACACCGACTTCAGGAACCCGACCACCCCGGTCATCGTCAACCTGATCTCCGCGCTGAAGACCCTGAAGGCCAAGTACGGCCCCGGCTTCGTGCTGACCATGGCGCCGGAGACCTTCTTCGTCCAACTCGGCTACCAGTACTACGGATCCGGGCCCTGGGGCGGCCAGGACCCGCGGGCCGGGGCGTACCTGCCGGTCATCCACGCGCTGCGCGACGACCTCACCCTGCTGCACGTCCAGGACTACAACTCGGGCTCCGTCATGGGCCTGGACAACCAGTACCACTCCATGGGCGGCGCCGACTTCCACGTCGCGATGACCGACATGCTGCTCAAGGGCTTCCCGGTGGCGGGCAACGCGAACAACGTGTTCCCGCCGCTGCCCGCCTCGAAGGTCGCCATCGGCATGCCGGCCACCACCAACGCGGGCAACGGCTACGTCGCCCCCGCCGAGGTGGACAAGGCGCTGGACTGCCTCACCAGGCTCGCCAACTGCGGCCCGTACGTGCCGCGTTCGGGTGCCCAGCCGAACCTGCGAGGGCTGATGACCTGGTCGATCAACTGGGACCGGTTCGGCGGCGGGGAGTTCTCCAGGAACTTCGACGGCTACTTCGGCCGCTGACCCGAGGGCCACGGTCGGCCGCTGACCCGAGGGCCACGGGACCGTACTTGAACCTGACACCGGTGTGAGGTTCGAGCATGGTCCCCATGGCAACCACACAGCTCCCTGCTCCCGCACCCCACCGGCCCTTCCCGCTCCCCGCCCTGCTCGCCCTGGCCACCGCCGTCTTCGTCACCGCGCTCACCGAGACCCTGCCCGCCGGGGTGCTGCCCGGCATGGGGGAGTCCCTCGGCGTCGGCGAGTCGGCGGCCGGGCAGACCGTCACCGTGTACGCGATCGGCTCCGCCGTCACCGCGATCCCGCTGACCGCGGCCACCGCCGGCTCGGGCCGCAAGCGGCTGCTGCTCACCGCGATGGGCGGCTTCGCCCTGGCCAACACGGTGACCGCGGTCTCCGGCAGCTACCCGCTCACCCTGGCCGCCCGCTTCCTCGCGGGCGTCGCCGCCGGCCTCGCCTGGGCGGTGCTGGCCGGGTACGCCCGCCGGCTGGTGCCGGTCGAGCAGCAGGGCCGGGCGATGGCCGTCGCGATGGCGGGTGTGCCGGTGGCGCTGTCGCTCGGAGTGCCGATCGGCACCTTCGTCGGCCGGATATCCGCCTGGTGGGTGCCGTTCCTGGCCATGACGGCCCTGGCGGTGGGCGTGGTCGGCTGGATCGCGGCGCTGCTGCCCGACCAGCCCGGACAGCCGGACGGCGAGCGCTCGCCCGTCCGGCGCGCGCTCACCGTGCCCGGCGTGGCGCCGGTGCTCACCGTCACGGTGCTCTTCGTGCTCGCGCACACCGTCCTGTTCACCTACATCGCGCCCCTCCTCGACCGGGCCGGCCTCGGCGGCGCCACCGGCACCGTGCTGCTGGTCTTCGGGCTGGCCTCGCTGGCGAGCATCTGGCTCACCGGTGCCCACATCCACCGCCGGCTGCGGCAGTTGACGATCGGCGGCGCGCTGCTGGTCGCGGTGACGGCGGGCGTCCTCGCGGTGCGGTCCGGCAGCGCGCCGGCGGTGTACCTCGCGGCGCTGCTCTGGGGCCTGGGCTGGGGCGGCGCCCCGACCCTGCTGCAGACCGCCCTCGGCGACGCGGGCGGGGAGCACGCGGACGCCGCCCAGTCCGTGCTGGTGACCCTGTGGAACGTCGCGATGGCGGCCGGCGGGGTGGTCGGCGGCGTCGTCCTGGGCGCACTCGGCACCGCCGCCCTGCCCTGGACGGTCCTCGCGCTGATGCTCCCCGTCCTCGCCGTGGTCGTCGGCGCCCGCCGCCACGCCTTCCCGCCGGTCCGGTAGGCCCCCGGCGGCGCCCCGCGGACGCGGGTTCGAGGACGGACCCCAGCGAGGACGGACCCCAGCGAGGACGGACCCTAGCGGAGCAGCAGCCGGTTCGACAGCAGCTCGGCCACCAGCTCGGGCGGGGCCGAGGCCGTCGAGCCCATCGCGTACGGCGGCTGCGGGTCGTACTCGATGACCAGCTGGATCGCCTCCGCCGCCCGGTCGCCGGCCAGCCGGCCGGTCAGGGTCAGTGCCAGGTCGATCCCGGCGGAGACGCCGGCCGCGGTCGCGTACTTGCCGTCGACCACGACCCGCTCCGTCCCGGTCGGCTCCGCACCGAAGCGGGGCAGCTGGTCCAGGCAGCACCAGTGCGAGGTGGCCCGGCGCCCCTCCAGCAGCCCGGCGGCGGCCAGGATCAGCGAGCCCGAGCAGACCGAGGTGGTCCAGGTGGTGGTCGCGTCCACGGCGCGCACCCACTCCAGCACGGCGGGATCGGTCAGCCGGGCCTCGGTTCCGGGCCCGCCGGGCACGAGCAGCACGTCGGCCGAGTCCACCTCGTCCAATGCGGCGTCGGCGGTGAGCGCCAGGCTCTGCATGTCGGTGCGCACCGGCCCGCGCCGGGCGGCGGTGAACACCACCTCGGTGCCGGGGATCCGGGACAGCACCTCGTACGGGCCGACCGCGTCCAGCGCGGTGAAGTCGTCGTACAGCAGGATGGCGGTGCGCATCAGTGTCCTCCGTGGTGACTCGGGTGGAAGCGGCGTCGGTACTCGGCGGGCGGGGCGGCCAGCGCCCGGACGAAGGCGCGCCGCATCGCCTCCGGGGTGCCGTAGCCGCAGCGGCGGGCGATCTCCTCGATGCCGTCGTCGGTGTCCTCCAGCCGGCGCCGGGCGGCCTCCAGCCGGACGCCGTCCACGTACCGGCCCGGGGTCACCCCGACCTCGGCGGTGAAGGCGCGGGCGAAGTGCCGCGGCGACAGCGCCGAGCGGCGGGCCAGCGCCTCGACCGAGAGGTCGGCCTCCGGGTGCTCGGCGATCCAGCGCTGGACCTCGCGCAGCGGCTGCCGGGCCGCCACCTGGGCGGCCAGCTGGGTGCTGAACTGGGCCTGGTTACCCGGGCGGCGCAGGAAGACCACCAGGTGACGGGCGATCAGCAGTGCCGTCTCCCGGCCGAGGTCCTCCTCGACCAGGGCGAGCGCCAGGTCGATCCCGGCGGTGACGCCGGCCGAGGTGGCGATGCGCCCGTCCCGGACGTGGATCGGGTCCGGGTCCACCTCGACGTCCGGGAAGCGCCGGGCGAGTTCCTCGCAGTACGCCCAGTGCGTGGTCGCCCGGCGCCCGGCCAGCAGTCCGGCCTCGGCGAGCAGGAAGGCCCCGGTGCACACCGACACCACCCGTTCGGCCCGTCCGGCCAGCTCCCGGATCCGCGCCACCAGTGCGCCGTCCGGGTGCTCGGCGCCCGTCCCGCCGGGGACCAGCAGGGTGTGCACCGGCCCGACCTCGGCGAGGTCCGCGTCCGGCAGCAGCCGTAGCCCGCCGGTGCTGCGCACCGGCTGCCCGCCCGGCGAGGCGGTGAGCACCCGGTACGCCCCCGGCTGCCCGGAGGCGCCGCCGGCGCCCGTGAACACCTCCACGGGGCCGGTCACGTCGAGGCTCTGCACGCCCTCGTAGAGGAGGACCAGCACGCTGCGCGCTCTCATGCGGCCAGCCTGTCAGCGGGCCGTGGTGGCAGCAATGACCTGGTTCCCACCTTTCCTGCCACCGCTCCCGGGCGGCCCGCTGCCCCGGACCCGGACCCGGAAACGCCGGAAGGCCCTCCGCTTTCGCGAAGGGCCTTCCGGCTGTCTGTGCGCCGCCAGGGACTCGAACCCCGGACCCGCTGATTAAGAGTCAGCTGCTCTAACCAACTGAGCTAGCGGCGCTTGCTGACGTGGAGAACACTACCTGGTCAGCGGCCGAAACACACAATCGGCCCGGACGGATCCCGCTCAGGCGGTCAGCACCACCTTGCCCCGGACGTGGCCGGTGCCGACCAGCCGGTGGGCCTCGGCGGCCTTCTCCAGCGGGAGCGCCTCGGCGATCTCCAGCCGCAGCCCGCCCGCCTCCCACAGCCGGACCAGTTCGGCCAGCCGGGCGGCCGTGCGCCGGGTGCGCAGCGGCCGGACGCCCAGCCGCCCGGCGCCCTCGAAGTCGACCACCGTCCCGATCCGGTCCCGGTCGGCGACCAGCTCGACCGAGGCCTCCAGCGCGCCCCGTCCGGCGGCGTCGAAGGCGGCGGTCACCCCCTGCGGCGCGACCGCCCGGACCCGCTCGACCAGCCCCTCCCCGTACGCGACCGGGATCGCGCCCAGCTCGCGCAGGTACCCGTGGTTGCGCTCGCTCGCGGTGCCGACCACGGTGGCGCCCCAGGTCCGGGCCAGCTGGACGGCCACCGTGCCGACCCCGCCCGAGGCGCCGTGCACCAGGACGGTGTCGCCGGGGCCGACCCCGAGCAGGGTGAGCGCCGTGTGCGCGGTCTGGCCGGAGGCGGAGAGGGAGCCGGCCTGCTCCCAGGGCATCCCCGCGGGCTTGGCCACCAGCTGGTCGGCGGCCACCGTGACCAGTTCGGCGTGGCTGTCCAGCAGCCGGAACCCCAGCACCTCGTCGCCGACCCGCCACTCCCCGCTGTCGGGCCCCAGCCGGTCCACCACCCCGGCGAACTCGTTGCCGAGGACGAACGGCGGTTCGACCGTCAGCCCCGGCGGCCGGAACCCCTCCCGGACCGCCAGGTCCACCGGCTGCACCCCGGCCGCGTACACCCGCACCCGCACCTCGCCCGGGCCCGGCTCCGGATCGGGCACCACCCGGACCCGCAGGACCTCCGGACCGCCGGACTCCGTGACGACGACCGCCTTCATGTCTGCTCCCGCCCCTCGACCGTTCGACCGCTCTCGTCGACCGGTCCCGATCCTTCAACCTGAAGCGTGCTTGAGGTCAAGCCGTCGCCCGGTGTGTCTTCACGGATGGGCGCATTGTCAGATTTATCCTGGCGGCGCTCAGCCGTCCGCCGTCGAGAGGAACCTTCCCGTGGGCCAGCTGCCCCTGTTCTTCCTGGTGCTGCTCGCCTCCGTGGTCACCATGCCGCTCGGACGCAGGACGGGCGTGCCGCAGCCGGTCCTGATGACGCTGCTCGGCATCGTCATGGCGCTCGTCCCGCAGATCCCGGACGTCACCATCGAGCCCGAGCTGATCCTCCCGCTGGTCCTGCCGCCGCTGATCTTCGCCGTCGCCCGGCGCTCCTCGGTGCGCTACTTCAAGGCCAACATCCGCTCGATCCTGCTGCTGGCCGTCGCCCTGGTGGTGGTCACCACCGCCGTGGTGGCCAGTACGGTGCACTGGCTGCTGCCCGCCCTGCCGGTCGCCGCCACGATCGCGGTCGGCGCGCTGGTCTCCCCGCCCGACCCGGTCGCCGCCGTCGCGGTGGCCGGCAGCGTCGGCCTGCCCCGCCGCCTGGTGTCGATCCTGGAGAGCGAGGGCCTGTTCAACGACGTCACCGCGATCGTCATCTACTCGCTGGCCATCGAGGCCGTGGTCAGCGGGGACTTCTCGGTCGGCCACGCGGTGCTGCGCTTCGTCCTGTCCGCGGTGCTGGCCGTGGTCGTCGGCGTCGCGCTCGGCTGGATCAACGCCAAGCTCGCCGAGCGCCTGGACGACCCGACCCAGCAGGTCGCGCTCAACCTGCTGGTCCCGTTCGCCGCCTACACCATCGCCGAGGAGATCCACGGCTCCGGCGTGCTCGCCGTCGTGGTCTGCGCGCTCTACCTCGCCGAGCGGGCCTCCGACGCCGACGCCGTCTCCTACCGGCTGGTCGGCAACGCCTTCTGGGAGGTGGTCGAGATCCTGATCACCGGCGTCGCCTTCGGGCTGATCGGCCTGGAGCTGGCCACCGTGCTCAAGGAGGCGGGCCGCGGCTGGACCGGCTTCATCGGCGACGCCGCCGTGGTGATCGCGGTCGTCGTGGTGGTCCGGCTGCTGTGGCTGCTTCCGGCCGGCTGGGTGTCCCGGCGGGTGCGCAGCGGCGACGACGAGGACACCCCGTTCAGCTGGAAGGAGAGCGTGGTCCTCTGGTGGTCCGGCATGCGCGGCGTGGCCACCGTCGCGCTGGCGCTCGCCATCCCGCTCACCCTGCACTCCGGCGCGGACTTCCCCGAGCGCGGACGGCTCGTCTTCATCGCCTTCAGCGTGGTGCTCTTCACCCTGCTGGTGCAGGGTCTGACCCTGCCCTGGGTGGCCAAGCGGCTCCGGCTGGACATCGACCAGGACAAGCACGAGCAGGCCGTCCGTCAGCTCTGGTGGCGGGCCGCCAAGGCCGGGCTCACCCGGCTCGGCGAACTGGAGGAGCAGGACCGGCTGCCCGCCGAGGTCGCCGACCGGCTGCGGGACCGTCAGCACGACCGGCTGGCCCGGCTCTGCCCGGAGAACTACGCCGAGGAGGAGGCCGCCGAGGCCAAGCTGCGCCTGTCCCAGTGGCGGGCCGCCCGGGAGGTCGAGCAGGAGATGATCGCCGCGTCCCGCCGCGAGATGCTCGTCGCCCGCAGCGAGCTGGGTGCCGACCCGGAGCTGGTCGACCAGGTGCTGCGCGGGCTCGACCTGCGCTCGGAACGGAAGTGACGGCGGGCCGGGCCGCTCCGAGGTGACGGGTTGTCCGCCGCCGGGCGGAATGTGCGCGACCGCCCCCGAGGTTGCATAGGCTGAGCCCGGGCAGGCCGTCAACGGAGTCGGCGCACCACCAGTACCCGCACGACCTCGCGAAGAACCCTCACGCCTGGCCCTGCCGGTTTCTGCACCCAGATGAATCGAGGACCCACCGATGTCGGAGACCCGCGCCGACGCCCGCACCCCGCTGGACCGCACCCCGCAGTGGGGCGCCCTGGCCAAGCACCGGGCCGAACTGGGCGACACCCACCTGCGCGAGCTGTTCGCCGCCGACCCGGAGCGCGGCCGCCGCCTGACCCTGCAGGTCGGCGACCTGCACGTGGACTACGCCAAGCACCTGGTCACCGACGAGACGCTGGAGCTGCTGCGCGACCTCGCCGCGGCCACCGGCGTCGCCGAGCTGCGGGACGCGATGTTCCGTGGCGAGAAGATCAACAACACCGAGCACCGCGCCGTCCTGCACACCGCCCTGCGCGCCCCGCGCGGCGCCGTGATCGAGGTCGACGGCGAGAACGTGGTGCCCGCCGTGCACGCCGTCCTCGACAAGATGGCCGCCTTCGCCGAGCGGGTCCGCAGCGGCGAGTGGAAGGGCTTCACCGGCAAGCCGATCCGCGCCGTCGTCAACATCGGCATCGGCGGCTCCGACCTCGGCCCGGCTATGGCCTACGAGGTGCTCCGCTCGTACACCGAGCGCGACCTCGACGTCCGCTTCGTCTCCAACGTGGACGGCGCCGACCTGCACGAGGCCGTCCGCGACCTCGACCCGGCCGAGACGCTGTTCATCGTCGCCTCGAAGACCTTCACCACCATCGAGACCATCACCAACGCGGTCTCCGCCCGCGACTGGCTGCTCGGCGGCCTGGGCGGCGACCCCGCGGCGGTGGCCAAGCACTTCGTCGCGCTGTCCACCAACGCCCGGGGCGTGCAGGACTTCGGCATCGACACCGCCAACATGTTCGAGTTCTGGGACTGGGTCGGCGGCCGCTACTCCTACGACTCGGCGATCGGCCTCTCGCTGATGGTCGCCATCGGACCGGACGCCTTCCGCGAGATGCTGGACGGCTTCCACCTGGTCGACGAGCACTTCCGCACCGCCCCGGCGGAGCAGAACGTCCCGCTGCTGCTCGGCCTGCTGGGCGTCTGGTACGGCGCGTTCTTCGACGCCCAGGCGCACGCGGTGCTGCCGTACTCGCACTACCTGTCCAAGTTCACCGCCTACCTGCAGCAGCTGGACATGGAGTCCAACGGCAAGTCGGTGACCCGCGACGGCACCCCGGTGGACTGGCAGACCGGCCCGGTGGTCTGGGGCACCCCCGGCACCAACGGCCAGCACGCCTACTACCAGCTGCTGCACCAGGGCACCAAGGTGATCCCGGCCGACTTCATCGGCTTCGCGAAGCCGGTCGCCGACCTGCTCCCGGGTCTGGTCGCCCAGCACGACCTGCTGCTGGCCAACTTCTTCGCCCAGACCCAGGCGCTGGCCTTCGGCAAGACCCCCGAGGAGGTCGCGGCCGAGGGCGTGCCCGCCGAACTCGTCCCGCACAAGACCTTCAAGGGCAACCACCCGACCACCACGATCCTGGCCGGCGAACTGACCCCGTCGGTGCTCGGCCAGCTGGTCGCGCTGTACGAGCACAAGGTGTTCGTCCAGGGCGCGATCTGGAACATCGACTCCTTCGACCAGTGGGGCGTCGAGCTGGGCAAGGTGCTCGCCAAGCGGATCGAGCCGGTGCTGCTCACCGGTGAGGGCGCCGAGCAGCTCGACAGCTCCACCGCCGAGCTGGTCGCCCGCTACCGCGCGCTGCGCGGCCGCTGAGCCCCGGCCGGGCCGTCCGCTCCGGCGGGCGGCCCGGCCGACCTGCTTCCCGGGGGCCCCGGAAACGGCAACGGAACCGGAACCGGCAACGGGCCCGGAAACGCCGGAAGGCCCTTCGCTTTCGCGAAGGGCCTTCCGGCTGTCTGTGCGCCGCCAGGGACTCGAACCCCGGACCCGCTGATTAAGAGTCAGCTGCTCTAACCAACTGAGCTAGCGGCGCCTGCTGACAGAGAAGACTCTAGCAGCGCCGCGCGTCCGAGCCAAAATCGAATACCGGTCGCCCGGCGTTCATCCGCCGGTCACGACGGCCGCCCCGGCGGGGACCGGCGCGCCCGGCTCGCGCGCCGCCCGGACGCAGGCCCACAGCACCACCGAGGCGCCGGGCAGCCAGGGCTCCCGGTCCTCCGGTGCGACGATCCACCGGCCGGCGCCGTGGCCGGGGGAGTCCGGGCTGTTCACCAGGCGCTGCATCGGCGGCACGGTCACCGCGTCACCCTTGCCGTGGCAGAGCAGCGGCGGCACGTCCCGGGCCCACTCCTCCCAGGCCAGCAGCCGGCGCAGCCGGGGCGCCGCGCCCGGCTGGACGAACAGCAGGGTCCGCCCCCGGTAGGCCGCGACCGGCCCGCAGCCCGGGCCGGAGGCCCATAGCTCGTCCAGCACCCGGCGGCCGAACAGGGCCGGCATGCTGATCACGTCGAAGGCGCGCCCGCAGGGCAGTACCGAGGGCGCCCACGGGCGGGTCTCCCAGAGGGCGCGCATGCTGCGCGGGTACTCGCTGGCGGAGGCGAGCCACGCCTCCCCGGCCACGCTGACGTACTCCACCGACTGATGCGTCCAGATGTCCACGCACAGCAGCCTGCGCCGTGCGCGCCGCCGGCAGGGCGGAAAGCCCCGTTCGCCGGACAGCGCGGCGGGGAACGGCGTACCCTTCCCGCCGCGCATATGCCGGCGGCCTGTGTCCGGGCGCGGGGCACGGCACACCGGACGCGGGCGCTGGGCAGGGGAGCTCCGGGGAGCGCTCAGTCCTCGTGACGGCGCGGCTGGAGCAGCGTGCGGCCGTACTCGATCATCTTGGCGGCGTAGTCCGGTGTCCAGTCCGCCCGCACGGCGATCTCGGCGTCCGACAGGGCGTCGAACCGGCGCGGGTCGGCGAGCTGGGCGGCGGCGACGGCCTGGAAGTCGGTGGCCCGCTCGGCCGCCGCTCGGAAGGCCAGGGCCAGCTCGGTGGAGCGGTGCAGCAGCTCCGCCGGGTCCTCGATCGACTCCAGGTCGAAGAATCGTTCCGGCTCCGGTTCGGCGGACTGCGGCTCGAACAGCAGCTGCGCCGGACGCACGCGCCTGGTGGGCTCGGTCGACTCTGCAGGGGAGTCGGGCATGGACGGACACCTCCGGGGTCTCGGTGGGGCGGGCAGGGAGCTGCTCCGGGCTGCGCCGCCCGGGTTGTGGCCGTCGTCCATTGTCTCGCGGCGAGGGCCGGTAGCGGAACGGTGCGCGTGCGGGCGCTATTCCCCGGTGCGCGCCGCAGGCGTGCTCCGAGTGCCGCGCATCCGGATCGCGTGCGAACCGGTTGTGTCGGTGCGGTTCCGTGTAGTCCAGCCACCCACAGATCGGGGAGATCCCATGCACGTGCGGACGATCCTGCGCTTCCTCCTGCCCTTCGGCGCCCTGTCGGCCGCCTCCGCCCTCGGCCTGGCCGCGGCGGCACCGGCCGTCGCCGCCGAGACGGCGGTGGTGGTGCAGGGCGGGGTGAGCGCCCCGGGCGGCCTGTCGCAGGCGACCTGTCCCAGCGGCACCCACCTGACCGGCGGCGGGTACCAGCTGCCGGCCGGGACGCACGACACCGTCACCTACAACGGCCCGTCCCAGGACGCCCGCAGCTGGTACGCGCAGGCCGACCACACGGCCGTCAAGGCCTTCGCGGTCTGCGAGACCGAGGACTGACCGGGGGCCCCGGCCCCGGCCCGGGCGCCGATGCCCCGGACGGAGCCGAGCCGCTACCGCAGGCGGACCCGGTGGCCGGCCAGGTGGTGCAGCACCTCGTGGTTGGCCTCCCAGCCGTCCGGGAACGTCACCGGCACCCCCAACTGCACCGGCTCGGTGGCCGGGTGCTCGTCCAGCAGCTCGGCGATCCCGGCCCGGGCCACCACGATGCAGGCGTGCCGGTGCCGGGAGGCGAGCACGCAGAGCCGTCCGGTCTCCAGGTGGAAGGCGGTCGCGTCGGGGCGGCCGGAGAGCGGGTGCAGCACCACGGTGACGTCGTACTCGCGTCCCTGCAGCCGGTTGGCGGTGTCCACCGTGACGGCGGGCCCGGCCGTGCCGTCCACCGGGACGCCGACCTTGAGCAGGGCCGCGCGCACCGCCGCCGCCTGGTCCCGGTGGGCGGTGCCGACGGCGATCCGGTCCGCGGTGAGCGGCGCGTCGCCCTGCTCGGAGTGCGCCGTCAGCCCGCGCTCCAGCAGCCTGCGCACCGTCGCCGCGACCGCCGCGACGGCCTGCGGGTCGGTCCGGACGGTGTGCCGGGCGGGCAGCTCCAGCAGCGCCCAGCCGTGCTCGGCGGCCCGGTCGATCGCCGCGTCCAGCGCCGAGCCGTCGGGACGGACGGTGCCGGTCATTCGGCGGTCGTCCGGGCCGGTGCCGGAGCGGAACGGGGTGTACGGGTAGAAGGCCCGGGAGATCAGCGGCGCCGCGCTGGCGGGCAGCCGCCAGGAGACCGGCAGCCGGTGCGGCTCGATCTGCGGGTTGTGCGCCAGCATGGTGACCACGGCGCTGCCGGACGGGTCGTACGACAGGCCGGCCCACTGCTCGGTGCCGACCACGGTGAACGGGTCCAGCTGGCCCGGGTCGCCGACGAACAGCGCCCGCTCGAACAGCCGGGCCACCGCGAGCAGGGCGTCCGAGCGCATCTGGTACGCCTCGTCGACGATCGCGTGCCGCCACGGCGCCTCGGCCCGCACCCACTGCCACTTGGCCGAGGTGGAGATCACCACGTCGTGCTCGACCAGGTCGGCGATCTTGTCCGAGGGCGTGACCCCGGCGTGCTTCAGCACCTCCGGTCCCGGACGGGAGTCCGCCGCGTGCAGCCGGCCGATCGTCAGGTCCGGCGCCTTCTCGGCCAGTCGGCCGACCAGGTCGTCCACCTGGCCGTTGGTCTGGGCGACGATCATCAGCCGCTCGCCGGCCTCGACCAGCTCGCGGGCGGCCCGCACCACGAGCGTCGACTTCCCGGCGCCGGGCGGCGAGTCCACCACCACGCCGCGCGGGGCGCCGGCCGGCGGGCGGACGGTCGCGGTCAGGATCCCGGCCACGGCCGCGTCGGCGGCCGCTCCCGGGGCCTGCTCGGGGCCCGGCCGGCCGTGCCGGTCCGGCTGGGGGGTCGAGGCGGTCATCACTCCCACTCCTCGGAGGCGGTCGCGGCGGGTACGGGCGGTGCGGCGCCGGGCGGGCCGCCGTGCGTCCAGGGGGTGTCGTCCGGCTCGGGCAGCGGCGCGGACTGGCGGACCGTCAACTCGAACAGGGTGAAGGTGACCGGCTCGCCGGGCTCGGGCAGGCTGCCCGGCTCCGGCTCCTTCCTGCGGCCCATGCCGGACAGCACCCGCAGCGTGATGGTGCCCTCGGCGGTGTCGACCGCCACGATCTCGGCCTTCTGCGCGGCCGGGCTCCCCGACTCCGGCCGGGGGGACCCCCACACCCGGTGCACCTCCCGGCCGAGGTCCGCGTGCGGGCGGTCGGCGGTGCGCAGGGTGACCAGCGGGCGGGGCTTGGGGGAGCGGCCGGTGGTGTCCCAGTCCGGCACCACCTCCGTCACCTCACCGCTGAACGCCTCGCCGGCCAGCCGGTGTTCGGCCATCGCCAGCGGGTCGTCCAGCGCCTCCTGGACGTCCAGCCGGGCCTGCTCGCGCTCGCGCTGGGCGAGCTTGCGGGCGGCGGTGACGGCGTCGTCCTGCCGGGGCTGCGGGGGCTCGCCCGCCGCCAGGCGGTCCCGGTGGCCGGTGTACGACCAGCGGTCGCCCGTCCAGCGCTCCTCCAGGTGGCCGGCCGGCGGCAGGCCGCGCAGCAGGTCCAGGCCCTGCCAGACGTCCCGCCAGGTCGGCAGCAGGACGGCCGTCAGCACCTCCTCCAGCTGCCCGACCGCGGCCCGCACCGCTGCCCGGGCGCGCTCGGCGGCGTCCTCGTCGTGCTGCTCGGTGCTGTGCCGCAGGGCGCCCACGGCGGAGTCGTAGCGGGCGATCGCCGGGGCGAGCACGGCCTCGTCGAAGCGGGGGTCGGTGGCCGGGCCGGCCGGCGGGTGGAGCAGCTGCCCGTGCTCGTCCCGCGCGGACTCGGCCAGCTCGGCGGCCTCGGCGCCGGTCAGACCGGGCGGCGGGCGGTGCCAGGCCAGCCGGGCCGCCAGGTGCTGGTCCTCCAGGTGGCTCTGGCCGGTCGCCCAGTGCCGGGCCAGCAGACCGGTCATCGGCAGCAGCATGCTGGAGCCGGGCACCTGGGCGCGCTCGCTGAGGTGGGTCAGCCAGCGGCCCAGCAGCGGCACCCGGACCGGGGCCGGGTAGGGGCCCGGCTCGTCGTCCTCGACGGTGCGGCGGAAGCGGGTCGAACGGCCGATCAGGGCGAGGTGGTGGATCCCCGCGCCGTTCGGCACGACCAGCTGCGGGGCGTCCGCGCACAGCTCGCGGAACACCTGGGTCTTCTCGCCGGTCTCCGGGTCCTTCTCGGAGCCCTCGATCTGCTCGACGTCGTCGGCGAAGGACTCCAGGTAGGGCAGCAGGTCGGCGGCCAGCTCGGCCAGGAAGTCGAACCGTAGGGTGCGGTTGAGCGGCTGCGGCACCAGGTGCAGCCGGGGCGCGTCCCGGTCGGTGCCCAGCATCATCGCCAGCGGCGCGCCGGCCTCACCGGCGGCGGTCAGTGGGACGAGCACCATCGGGCGGTCGGACAGGTGCCGGTGCCGGACGGTGGCCAGCGGCTCGGCCCGGCCGCTGCGGACGGCCTCCAGACGGGCCAGGGTGGTGAGGAGACTCATGCCTTCCCCAGGGCTTCCGCGCGCAGGGCGGCCGCGTAGGCCAGGCGCTCGGCGGCGTCGTCCGCGCCGTCGTCCGTACCGCCCGCGCCGCCGCCGGCGGCGGCCAGGGCCTCGGAGACCGTCCGGATGCTGCCCAGCTCGCCGCGCACGCCCCGGCCCAGCTGCTCGACCCGGTCGCCGCAGCGGGCCCGGGCCCGGCAGTGGAAGCCGAGCTCGCACGTGGAGAGGCAGTCCGGGCTGTACGCGGCGGGCACCGCCTCGACCGCGGCGACCAGCTGCTCGGCGGACCGCGCCGGCGTGCCCGCCTCGTCGGACGCCAGGTCGAAGTCCGCGTCCGGCGGCAGCGCGTCCAGCAGCCGGCCGATGCCGGTCATCCGGCTCAGCTGGCGACGGGTGGTGGCCAGCTCGCGGCGGACGTCGACGGCGACCGCGGTCGGCCGGTTGCCGAAGTCCTTGGGACAGACCAGCAGCACGCTCGTCCGGGGGCTGCCGGGCAGAGCCTGCTCGGTGTAGGGGTCGTCGCCCAGGGGCAGCCCGGCCGCCGAAGCCGCGGCCCGCTGGAGCGCCAGCACGTACACGGCGGCCTGGCGGGCGGCGGCGCCGACCTTGGCCGGGTCCGCGCTGCCGTCGACCACCGGGAACGACTTGATCTCGACCACCGTGCACCGACCGCCGTGCACCACGAGCGCGTCCGGCTCCAGGTAGGCGGTGCTGCCGGCCACCTCCAGGCGCAGCAGCGGGTGGTCGAGCAGCGTCCAGGACTCCGGGTCGGCGGCGGCCCGGGCCAGCGCCTGCGCCGTCCGGTCGGCGCGGACGGCCGGGCCGGAGCGCTGCAGCAGGTCCGGCACCTCCAGCGGGGCGTGGCCGTCGACCGGGAGGTCGAGGTGGCGGCGGAGCGGCTCCAGCAGCGCGGCGTAGTCGTCCGCCTTCAGCCGGGACTCGAAGATCACGCCGCGGGCGATCGCGAAGGGGGACTGGCCGAAGGGGGCGGGGCGGCCGAGCCGGGCGGCCAGCGCCGACTTGTCGATCCCGGCCGCGTCGAGCACCGCACGGCGGTGACAACCCGGATTGGCCGCGAGCGCGGCGAGGGAACGGGCGTTCAGACTGCGCTGGAGGGCCGGCCCGCGCAGCTCGGCGAGCCGCTGGGCGAGCGGCTCAGCGGACCCGCCGGGCGGGACGTTCGTCGAGACGTTCATGGTGCGGCCCAGTGTCGCATCCGGGTCCGACAACGCGGTGCGGACCGGCCGCGGCGGACCGTCCGGGTGGCCTTACAGCCGGCCGTGCGGTGGCCGGAAGCGGTGCCCCGCGACCCGCCCGAACCAGCCTGCGCCCCGTCCGCACGGGCCTGCGATGGTGGCCGCCGCACGGGCCCGCGATCGTGGGCCGCACGGGCCGCGAGGCGGCCGCACCGGCCCGCGATCGTGGCCGCCGCCCGGGTGGGGGATCATGGAACCCGGTGCTCGATGGTGAGACCGACCGTTGCACCGCCCCGTTGCGAGGAGCCCCCCATGCCCGCCCGAATAGTGCTGGTCCGCCACGGCGAGACCGAGTGGTCCGCCACCGGCCGCCACACCGGCCGCACCGACATCCCGCTGACCGACGAGGGCCGCGCGATGGCCCGGGCCCTCGGTGCCCGCCTCGCCCGGGCCCCCTGGGACGGCCTGCCGGACGCGCTCGTCTACACCAGCCCGCTCGGCCGCGCCAAGGAGACCTGCGCCCTGGCCGGCTTCGGCGACCGCGCGGTGGAGCGCCCCGAGCTGATGGAGTGGGACTACGGCCAGTACGAGGGCCGCACCGGCGCGGACATCCGGGCCACCGACCACCCCGGCTGGCTGATCTGGCGGGACGGCGTGCCCGGCGGCGAGAAGCTGTCCGAGGTGGCCGCCCGGGTGGACGACTTCCTCGCCGGCCTCCACCAGGAGCACGGCGTCCCCGAGCCGGACACTACCGTGATGCACTGCGCCGACCGGGACGTCGTCCTGTTCGCGCACGGCCACCTGCTGCGCATCCTGGCCGCCCGCTGGCTGGGCCTGCCGCCCGAGTTCGCGCAGCGGTTCAAGCTCGGTACGGCGGCGCTGTGCGTGCTGTCCTGGGAGTACGGCGCCCCGGCCGTGGAGATCTGGAACGACCTCTCCCACCTGGACGCCCTGAACGCCGGGCACTGACGCCCGGCTGCACCCCCGCCCCGGCGGCCGCCGCAGCTCCGGCTAGGCGGCCGCCGCCCGGTCGTACTCGGCCAGGAACCGCCGCACCTCGGGCACCGCGGCGTGCGGGCGCAGCCGTCCCGCGGTGTCCGCCAGCATGCTCCGGATCCGGGCCGAGCGGACGTCCGCGAACAGCGCGACGGCGGACGAGCCGTGGTGCGCCGCGCCGGCCAGGTCCCCCCGGCCCAGGCGGTCGTGGGCCAGCTCGGCGGTGTACAGCACCCGGTTGCGCAGGAAGTGCGGCTCCTGCAGCGTCATGGCCAGCCCGGCCTGCTCGCTGGCGCGGTCCCAGTCGCCGAGGGCGGACCAGCACTGCGACTGGAGGCCGGCGATCTCGGCCTCGCCGAAGAAGGACATCCACTCCGGATCGGCCTCGGAGTGACCGCGGCCGAACAGCGCGTACGCGCGGCCGAGTGCGCGTTCGCAGGCGGCGCGGTCCTGCAGCAGCGCCCAGGCACCGGCCTCGCGCATCGCCAGCAGTGCGAGCAGTCGCTCGGAGCCCAGGCCCCGGGCGGCGACCTGCCCGGCCTGCGCGGCGCGCAGCGCCTCCCGGGGGCGGCCGGCGTCCCGGGCGAGGAATGCGCTGTTGCAGAAGACGTGCGCCTCCAGTGCGGAGTCCCCGGCCATCCGGGCGGTGGCCAGCGCCTCGGAGTAGAACGAGCGGGCGTCCGCGAGCCGGTTCGAGTCGTGTGCCAACCACCCTACCGAGATGGCGAGTTCACCGGCCCCGGCCTGCAGCCGGCGTTCCGTCGCGGCGCTGTACTCGCCCTCGTTGAGCAGAACGTACGCGTTGCGCAGCGACTGCCCGGCGAGCTCGTAGAGGGCGTCGGCGCCGTGCGCGTCGTCGGCCAACCGGATGTCCCGGACGGCCTGTTCGACACCGAACACCTCGGCGGCGCCGACCCGGCGCAGCGGCGGCACCGGCCCGGGCCGGCCGGGCACCGGCGGGTCGGCCGACAGCAGCGACGGCGCGGCGAACTCCGCACCGGGAAGGGCGCCTCGGCCGGTGAGGGCACCGGAGGCGCCGTCGGTACCGGCCGACCGACCGGCGGCCGTGGCCGGCCGGTCGATGCCGATCACGGCGGCCAGCGCGGTGGTGCCGCCGGCCAGGAACGTACGGCGACGCACGTCGTCGTTCTCCTCGTCGAGATAGGGCGATCCATCGGGCCCCCGGGGCACGGCGCCGGGACTCGGCCACGGGGGGCCTTCCGGGGCGGTCGGATCCGCGTACGGCGAGGCAGCGTACGGGAGTTGAGTGGAGAGTGGTGAGCGCGGGGCGGGCAGGGGCGGGAACGGCGGGTGGAGCGGAGGCGGCTCGGCCCGCCCGGCGCCGCCGTCCGCCGAGCGGCGGCGGACGGCGGTCCGGGGGGCGAAGCCGAGGTCGCCGAGCGTGCTGCCCGGCCACATGTGCCGGAAGACCCGCTCGTAGGCGTAGTTGGGGCAGCGGATCTCACCGGACTCGACCCGTCCGACGTAGCGGGCGTCGCAGGACACGTGCTCGCCGATCTCGCGGGCCGCCCGGCGCACCGCCATGGCGAACTCGCCGGGAGAGCGGTCGCCGCGCAGCGCGCGCATCACGGTGTTGGGGGACGGTCGGTTCGGCTCGGCCGGTGGGGTGGCTGCCATGGCGCCGAGAGTACTCGGAGTCACCGACCGGACACATGGGGTTCGCGGGAGATATGAGGGCAATCCCGGGCAGAGCGGGCGATGTTGCGGGATATCTGCCATGAAATGCCATGCCTTGCTGTAAGGCGCCCCGTGGCCTGGGGCGCATCCCCGGCGTTGTCCTGATACGTGGAAGCCCGGGCCGTCGCCCCGGCCCGTCCCGGCCCGGTGGCCCCTCCGGGCGGCGGTGCTTCCGGATCCGACGAGGTACAGGAGGGCCCATGATGGCCACCGGACTGCCGCAGCACCGACCCGTCGGCGGGGGCGTGATCGCCGGCGCAGTCCCCGCCCTGCTGCCCGATCCCGCCGACGACCGGATCCCCGGCCGGGGTCCGGTCGAGGGCGGCCACGGCCCCCGCAGCGGCCCCCGGCGCGAGCGCCTCGCCGACGAGGGCACCCTCGTCACCGCCTGTGACACCGTGACGGTCGCCCTGCGGCACGGTCTGGAGGCCGTCGACATCCTGAGGCTGCGCCGCGCCTGCGGCGTCGTGCTGCAGAGCCGCAACGGCAGCACCGTCTCCTTCCTCGTCCCGGCCGGCACCTGGGAGACCTGGCACCTGCCCGGCAGCTCCTGTACGGCCGGCGCCCTCGTCCCCTCCGCCACCGACCCGCGCTGGGTGATCCCGCCCGCCGGCTCCGGCCCCGCCGCCCGCCCGACCGACGCCTGGGTGCTCCGCTCCGCCCTCTGCGAGGCCGCCTGCACGCTCACCGCAGGCGGCCTCGGCCCGTTCTAGCGGCCGTGCCGCGCGGATCCCGCCGGGCCGCGAGCACCGCTCGCCCCTCCGGCCCGATCCCCGTGGCACGGCCCTGACCCGGCGGGTGTGCGCTTTCGGTGGCGGCGACTTCCCCTGCGCTTGTAGGGGTCGGCGGCACCACCTTCCCGGCCTGCGGTGGCACCACCCTTCTGGCCTGCGGCGGCACCACCCTTCTGGCCTGCGGCGATAATGGCCGACATGGGACGAAGCAGTAGGGCCGCGCGTGGCGGCGAGGCGGCGGCCACGGCCGGCGCGGGTGGCCGCACCCACGCCCAGGGGCCGCTCACCCGCCCCGTCGGCTCCGGGCTGGCCGAACTGCGGCCCGACCGCGATCGCCCCGCCGCGTGGTCGCTGCTGATCGACGGCGCCCCGCAGTCCATGGTCGACCTCGCCGATCCCACCCACCTCGGCTTCGAGTACCAGCGGCGGCTCGGGCACCTGATCGACCTGGTCGCCGCGCCGGGCCGGCCGTTGACCGTCCTGCACCTGGGCGGCGGCGCCCTCACCCTGGCCCGCTACGTCGCCGGCACCCGGCCGCGTTCCCGCCAGCAGGTCGCCGAGATCGACACCGCGCTGACCGAACTCGTCCGGGCCGAACTGCCGTTGGACCGCGGCTGGCAGATCAAGGTGCGCGGCGGGGACGCCCGCAGCGTGCTGGAGCGCACCCCCGAGGGCACCGTCGACCTGGTCATCACCGACGTCTTCTCCGGCGCCCGCACCCCGGCCCACTGCACCACCGTCGAGTTCACCACCCTCGCCGCCCGCGCCCTGGCCCCCGGCGGCTGGTACTCCGCGAACATCGCCGACGGCGGCGCCCTCCCCTTCGCCCGCTCCCAAGTGGCCACCCTCGGCGCGGTCTTCCCCGACCTCTGCCTGATCGCCGACCCGGCCGTCCTGCGGGGCAAGCGCTTCGGCAACCTCGTCCTGGCTGCCGCCCACACCCCCCTCCCGGTCACCGACCTCACCCGCCGTGCCGCCTCCGACCCGGCTCACGCCCGGGTCGAACACGGCCGCGGCCTCACCGACTTCGCCGCCGGAGCCGCGCCGGCGACGGACGCCACGGCCGCGCCGTCCCCGGAGCCGCCGCCGGGCGTCTTCCGCTGACGGCGGGCGGGCGCCGTCCCGCCCCGTCGGGCCCGTCGAGCCCCGCTGCGCCGGGTACCGCGCCTCGGCAGCCGCTCCCGTGCGCCCCGGTCCCGGGTGCGAACTCCCGTCGACGGCGGCGGAAGCCGCCAGGCCGGGGCGCCCCGCTAGTGGCCGCGCGGAAGCCCGCGGTGCTTGCACATGGCCGCCCCGGTGAGCAGCAGCCCGGCGGCGATGGGGGCGAGTACGGCGGTGGCGGTCGCGGAACCGTGGTGCACAGGGGTCACCGTGGCGGTGTCGGCGATGGCGAGGGTCTCGGGCGTCCCGCCGGCGCCCGATGCGGCAGGGCCGGCGGGGGCCGTCGTCGCGTCACGGTCGGTGGAGGCCCCGGTCGCGGGGTCGGTCTCGGAGGCCTCCAGGACGGGTGGGGTGTCCGCGCCCTCGCGCTGCCGCGGCACGGTGGAGCGGGTGGCGCCGGGGTGCGTCTCGGCGGAGGGCGGGGCCGCGGGCTCGCCGTCGCGGACGGCGCGGGCCTCGGCCGGGTCGGCCTGGGCGGGGTCGGTGTCGAGCAGGCCGGAGGCGATCGCGAAGGCGTCGGGGACGGCCGCCCGCTGGCCGGGGAGGGGCAGTCCGCCGGCCCGGATCCGATCCTGCAGGCTGCCGCCGGACGTCCCCGCGGCCCCGCCGGCCGAGCCGTCGGCGAGGCCCCCGAGAGGCCCGGGGGAGCGGCGCGGCGCTTCGCCCGCCGACGGTCCCTGCCCGACGGGGCGTTCGGCTGACTGCCCGTCGAGTGCGGGGGCGCCGGGTGCGGCCGCGTCGAGCGTCGGTGCGTCGAGGGCCGGTGCGTCGAGGGCCGGTGCGTCGAGGGCCGGTGCGTCGAGGGCCGGTGCGTCGAGGGCCGGTGCGCCGTGCGGGACGCGGCGGACGGCGGGTCGGGCCGGTTCCGGCAGCGGATCGGCGGACGCCGCGTACGCTCCGGCCACGCCGAGGCCCCAGAGCTGTGCGAGCAGGGCTCCGGCGGCCGCCACGGCGCGGGGGCGGGGCAGCCACCGCGCGATCCCGCCCCGGGCTCCGGCGACGCCGTGGGGGGCGGGTTCCCGGGGCTCGGTCGCGTGATTGGCTCGCACGTGAGTTGAGAACGAGCGGACGGGTGGTGAGGTCACGCCCGCCGTCACGGACAGTCATCGCGAGAGTGACCCCGGGCCGGCGTTCCCCGGGGCCACCGACCGCGCGGCGGTCAGGAGTTGGGACGCAGGGTCCAGGTGACCGTCATCACACCGGTGACGGCGCCGTCGGCGCGGGTGATCTCGACGGTGACCGGGAACTCCGGGCGGTCGCCGGCGTCCAGCTCGGCGACGATCTCGGCGGCCGGGCGGCCGAGCACGGCGGTGGCGGTGACCTCACCCATGGCGAGCTTCTTGTACGCGATCTCGGCGTTCACGGCCAGCGGCACGGCGCGGGACAGCTGGTCGCCGAAGGCGGCGAGCACGATGCAGCCGCTGGCGGACTCGGCGAGCGTGAACATCGCGCCGGCGTGCGGGCCGCCGACGTGGTTGTGGAACTCGGGCTGGTCGGGCAGCCGGAGCACGGCGCGCTCCGGGGTGGTCTCCAGGTACTCAAGCTTCAGGGTGTGCGCCATCGGCACGGTGGCGTCGAGCATCTGGCCGATCTTAGGTGTGGTCATGGCGACGATGTTACTAGCCGGTAGCTTTCGGCGGCAGGGGCCGATCGGAAAAGCCGGGCCACCGGGCGCAATTGAAGGGGTGCGAGATCGGGGAACGCGAAAACGCCCGAGGGGCCGACCTCTTGAAGAGATCGGCCCCTCGGGCTCTGGGGTGAGTGACGGGACTCGAACCCGCGGCCACCTGGACCACAACCAGGTGCTCTACCAACTGAGCTACACCCACCATCTGTCCGGTCCGTTCCCGCTCTCGCGTTCCCGTTCCGACAGGAAGAACTCTACAGGATCCGAGAGGGTGCTCGCGCCAGGGTTCCGTTCCGGCGGACGCGACACCCCCGCGGACCCCGATCCGGGCCGCCGCCGGGTTCGCCCGGGTGCTCCGGGGTGCTCCCGGGTCAGCTCGTGGGGGCCTGGTACTTCGCGGCGATGGTCCGCGCGGTGTCGGCGTCCGGGCCGGGCTGGGGGACGAACACGGCCTCGCGGTAGTACCGCAGTTCGTCGATGCTCTCCCGGATGTCGGCGAGCGCCCGGTGGTTGCCGCCCTTCTGCGGGCTGTTGTAGTACGCCTTCGGGTACCAGCGGCGGGCCAGCTCCTTGATCGAGGAGACGTCCACGATCCGGTAGTGCAGGTGCTTCTCCAGGGCCGGCATGTCCCGGGTCAGGAAGCCGCGGTCGGTGGCCACCGAGTTGCCGCACAGCGGCGTCTTCCCGGCCTCCGGCGCGTGCTCGCGCACGTACGCGAGGACCCGCTCCTCGGCCTCGGCGAGGGTCACCCCCTGCTCCAGCTCCTCCAGTAGGCCGGAGGCGGTGTGCATCGCGCGCACCACCTCCGGCATGTTCGCCAGGGCCTCCGCCGGCGGCCGGATGATGACGTCCACGCCCTCGCCGAGGACGTTCAGCTCGGAGTCCGTCACCAGCACCGCGACCTCGACCAGGGCGTCCCGGTCGAGGTCGAGGCCGGTCATTTCACAGTCGATCCATACCAAACGGTCATTCACGCAACTCACCCTACGGCGCGATCACGCGCCGCGGGGACCGGTGGAGCCGAGCGGGGTGCCGGAGCGCAGCCTTCGGCCTGGTGCTCCTCCGCCCCGCCGTGTGCGCCGCGGCCGTCCGCGTGCTCGCCCTCCCGGCCGGTGCGGACCGCGTGTCCGTCCCGTCCGGCACGGGCCTCGCGCGCCGTCCGGGCACCGTCGGCCGCGGGCCGACCGCCCTGGGAGCGGACCTGCGGCGCCCGTGCCTGCCGGCCGCGGAGCTCGCCCGCCCCCGGCGCCGGCTGCCCGGTCGGGGCCGGCATCCGTCCGGCGGCCGCACCGTGACCGCGCCCGGCCGCGCCCGGCTCGTCCGCGGGCCGTTCGACCGCGCTGCGGTGCCCCTGGCCCTGACCGCGCGCCCCCGGCTGGGGCAGGCCGTCCTCGGCCGCCGCGTGCTCGGCGGTGCGCGGCGGACGTCCCGCACCCGACCCTGCCTGCGGCGGGACCAGCGGCGGCCGCACCGGACCGCGCCCCGCCGCACCCTGCTGCCCGGGGTGCGGCTGCTGCGCGGCGGTCTGGTGCGGGTACGGCTGACCGGCGCGGGCGTGGAAGGCCTGGGCGGCCGGCGTCCCGGCCTGTCCCGGACCGAACCCGACCGGCTGGCCGTGCGCACCCGGCTGACCGTGGCCGACCGGCTGTCCGTGCACCGGCTGTCCGTGCGGACCGACGGGCACCGCTGCCCCCGGCGCGAACGGCTGTGCCGACGGCCCGCCGTGCGCCCCGCCGAACAGCGCACCGCCCGCCGCCGAGGAAGCGGCCGCGTGCGACAGCGCGCCGGGCAGCCGCAGGTCGCCGCCGTGCGCACCGGCCGCCCCGGGCGACTGCTGCCCGGGACGACGCGCCCGGTAGCTGGTCCGGTACGCGGCCGGGGACACCCCGAGCTGGCGGCGGAAGTGCCCGCGCAGCGCCACCGGCGAACGGAACCCGCACCGGCGCGCGACGTCGTCCACCGACAGCTCCGAGGTCTCCAGCAACCGCTGCGCCTGGAGCACCCGCTGGGTGATCAGCCACTGCAGCGGCGCACTGCCGGTGAGCGTGCGGAACCGCCGGTCGAAGGTGCGCCGGCTCATGTACGCGCGGGCCGCCAGCACCTCGACGTCGAACTGCTGGTTGAGGTTCTCCAGCGCCCAGGTGACCACCTCGGCCAACGGGTCGTTGCCGATCTCCTCCGGTAAAGACTGATCGATGTACTGGGCCTGTCCTCCGCCGCCGCGGCGACTGGGCACCACCAGGCGGCGGGCCAGCGCGTTGGCCGCCTCGGCGCCGTGGTCGCTGCGCACCACGTGCAGGCACAGGTCGATGCCGGCGGCGGTGCCGGCCGAGGTGAGCACGTCGCCGTCGTCGACGAAGAGCTCGCGCGGGTCGACGTGGACCCGCGGGTAGCGCTTGGCCAGGGTCGGCGCGTACATCCAGTGGGTGGTGGCCGGCCGACCGTCGAGCAGGCCGGCCGCGGCCAGGACGAAGGCGCCGGTGCAGAGGCCGATGATCCGCGCGCCCTCGTGGTGGGCCTTGCGCAGGGCGGTGATGGCCTCGACCGGCGGGGGCTGGGAGATCGAGCGCCAGGCCGGTACGACGATCGTGCCGGCCCGGGCGAGGGCCTCCAGGCCGTACGGGGCGGAGAGGGTCAGGCCGCCGGTGGTCGCCAGCGGGCCCTCCTCGCCGGCGCAGACCAGCAGGCGGTAGCGGGGCACCCCGGCGTCCTGGCGGTCCACGCCGAAGACCGAGAGCGGGATGGAACTCTCGAAGATCGGGGCGCCGCCGAAGATCAGCACCGCGACGGTCTCCCGGCGGCGTCGGCCCGACAGCTTGCGCGGCGCGGCGGCCGCTACCGCGGAGAGCGAGCCGTTCGCACCGGGTCCGCTGCCGTGGCCCAGCGGCCCGTGGCCGGGGGCGGAGCCGAGCGCGAGTCCGCCGAGCGGGCCGCCGACGGCTCCGGAGGCGCCGTTGGGGCCCGGAGCGCCGCCGGGGTAGGCGGGGTGGGCGGGATGGCCGGAGTAGGCGGGGTGGGCCGCGTAGCCCGGGTGCTCGCCGCCGTAGGCCGGGGTGTGGCTGACGAGGCCTCGGCTGACGGGCTGTCCGCCGGTCGCTTGGGTCCCGATCGACTGGCCCCCGATCGATTGGCCGCCGCCGATGACGTTCCCGCCGCCGACGGGGTGTCCGGCGGCGTGCAGGCCACCGGAGTTCTGTCCGGGGCCGTTCTGTCCGGGGCCGTTCTGTCCGGGGCCGTTCTGCCCGGAGCTGCTCTGCCCGGCGAACGGGGGCTGGCCACCGTACGGTGCCGCCGCCCCGTGCTCGGCGGTGGCCGGGTTCGCGCCCGGGCCGCCGAGGGGGGAGTGCGCCGTGGGGTGCGAGGGATGCGGGACGGCGCCCGGGGTGCGGGTGCTGGCGGCGATCGCGGAGGTGGCGGAGGTGCCGGTGCTTCTCGCGGACCGACCCGCGGTGCCGGCCACCGCCTGGCCGCTGTCAGGACCCGCGTCGCTCCTGCTCACCCTGCTCAAGGCGCTCAAGCCCCCTCGGTGGTGTGGTGTGGGTGGTGCGGCACTGCTGGCCAAGATCGAAATCTATCGGGTGGACCATTGCCGTTGTGACAAGTTCACCATCCGACGCTATGTCGACATGGCAATTTGGCGTGATGCATTCGATCACGAAGCGTGGCACCCGTCGACCCTTCTGGGAAGAGGGCCGGGGCAACGGTGGCTGGTTGTCGCGGGGCCGTTCCTGGGGTGTCCGGCCCGCGTGCGCCCGATCGGCGGGTCTGGGCTGCGGATTTGCCCAAGGGGGAGGGATCGGCGCGAAATTGACCGAAAATCGGCGGTGCACGAGAGGGCGCACGGGCACGGGTCGTGCGCCTCCCAGGCTTCATCCGGCCAAGCCTGGTGCGGCGGAACCGCTATCCGGACTACCGGGTTACGGTCCTGCCGTGAACAGCGACAGCCGGCTCGAACGGGCCAACGACAACGCCGCCGCCTTCTGGCTCGCCCAGGCCCGGGTGCACGGCTGGCGGTCCCGCGTCCTGCCCGGCCTGACGGCCGTCCGCTGCGCCCGCACCCCGGACGACGCGCACCGCATCCTGGTGACCCGCCCCTACGCCGAACACGGCTCGTTGGAAGAGGAGTTGGCGGACCTGTTGAGCGCGTGGAAGACCATGCACTTCACCGTCGAGGACCCGTACGGCGGGCTCGACCTCTCCCGCTTCGGGGCGACCCGGATGCCGGAGATGCCGGTGATGGTCCGGGACCCGGGCCCGGTCGAAGGTGCGACGACCGTCCTGCCCGCGGTGTACGGGGCGCACGGGGGCGGCAGCCTGACGGTCGATGAGGTGCAGGACGGGGACGGCTTCGCGCTGGTCGAACGCGCGATCGTGGAGGGGTTCCCGTTGCCCGCCCGCCGACCGTGGGTGCGCGGTGAGGCGCTCCCGGAGCAGTTGCTCGGCGAACCCGGGTGGCGGGCGTGGCTCGGCCGCGTCGACGGTGCCGTCGCGGGCACCTGCCTCACCTACGACGACGGACGGGCCACCGGCGTGTACTGGGTCGCCACCCTGCCCGACTGGCGCGGCCGCGGAGTCGCCAAGGCCGTCCTGCGGACCGCGTTGGCCCACGCGCACCCGGACCGCCCGGCCACCCTGGTCGCCACCACGCTCGGCGAACCGCTCTACCGCAAGCTCGGGTTCGTCGAGCAGGCCCGAACCCGCTGGTGGAGCCGTGCGTCGGCGGAGGGCTGACGGACGCTACCCGGCACCCGCCGCGACGCCGGTGCGGGCGTCGGCGATCACGGCAAACCCGGCTGATCGGTTTCGGACACCGGACCCGGCTCCGGTGCCCGGCGCGCTGCCCGCCCCGGCGTTCGCAGGAACGGGCGCATTCGGACCCGCCGGGGCGGACGCCGTCGAACGTGCGCCGGACCGTGCGCCGACCAGCGCCTCCTCCGCCCCCACCGGCACTCCGGCAGCCCTCCGCCGGGCGGGCCCGCCGCTGCGGATCCCCGGCCGGGGCGACGGCGCGTTCCGCGCGGCGAGCACCTGGCCGACGGCCTCCGGCAGCCCGGCCGCCTTCAGCGTCGGCCGGTAGCCGCTCTCCGCCCACGGCCGGCCGTGGTGCAGCCAGACGCTGCGCAGCCCGGTCAGTTCGGCCCCGGCGATGTCCGCGGGCGCGTGGTCCCCGATCATCCAGGTGTGCGCGGCCCAGTCCCCGGTGGGCGGGATGCCGCAGCGCTGGGCGGCCATCTCGAAGATCAGCGGATCCGGTTTGACGCAGTCCGCCTCCTCGGAGATGACCCAGCCGTCGACCAGTGGCCCCAGACCGGTCCGCCGGATCTTCTCCAACTGCGGCCGGGTGCCGCCGTTGCTGACGATTCCTAGCGTCCACCCGGCCGCCCGCGCGGCCTGCAGGGCCTCGACGTGCCGGGGTGGGCAGTGGATGTGGGAGTTGATGCCGCGTCGGTAGTGGGCGAGCAGGAAGTCGGCGGAGACGTCCAGGCCGTAGCGGCGCCGAACCGCGGACAGTACGGTGCTGCGCGGCACGTAGCCGCCGCCGTCGATGGTGACGAACCAGTCGAGGTCGCCGGGCGGAAGGCCGTGATCGGACAGGAAGTCCTGCGCCCACGCCCGGAAAGCGGCGTCCCGGGGGAGCAGCGTGTTGTCGAGGTCGAACAGGAGCAGGGGCATGCCGAGCATGGTGCCAGCGCCTGCGGCTATGCACCTGGCAAATGCCAGAGCGCGTCGCGAAGCCGTACCAAGTGGCTGGATCGGGCTCCGACAGCTGGCGTACGGATCCCGTCCGGGCCGGGTGCGGGGTGGTGCAGGGGCAGGTCGGTGGGGTTGTCGTGACCGCCGGGGCGTAACGGTTCGCGACGTGCCGCAACGGATCGTCGCCGATCAATGACAGTCCGGTCACGGTGTCCCGCGGGCCTGTTGCGCCGCCCGGTCCGCTCAGTCAAGCTCCAGGGAACCTCCTTTCCGGAGGGGGCGCGATCGCCTGCGGACAGGGCGCACTGCCACGGCGGGCGCATCCTCCTTTCGCGGGAACAACGTCGCTCCGGGGCTTCGCCGCTGGGCCTGGCCCCGCGCCCGTCGTACTCTGAAAGGAACAGGTCACATACGGTGCTGCGCGGTGCAGACCGACGTCATCCCGTGAGCGGGCCTGCTGCCCGGGCAGCGTTGTCCTCTCCTGTCGGCCCCTCTCCCTCGAAGAGCCGTGAGCCATGGCTGGTTTTGAGCCTCCCCGACCGGTCGAACCGGACTCGCCCCGCAGCGCGGGAGCGGCGACCGGGAGTGGAGACGGCGTCCGCACGAACCTCGGTCCGGTCGACGGGCACGCCGTCGAGCGCACCGACGGCGGGACGGGTGACCTTGCGGACGGCCCCGCGAACCGCGGAGCGGACGGAGCGAACGGCGGCCCTGCCGACGAGCACCGGGACGCGCACGCCGCCGGCCACGCCGATGGGCACACCGCCGGCCACGCCAGTGGGCACGCCGGTGCGTACGTCGAGCCGCGAACCGTTGCTCGCGGGGAGGCCCCGGGGCGCGTCGAGGCGACTCGGCCTGCCGAGCCGGCCGCAGGTGGCGACGGACCCCACGGTCTCGCGCGCGCTCTGCGTGGTCTCGCCCGCTGTGGCAGCCTCGCCCGCCGTGACCGCCCTGGGCCCCGCCAACGGCGCGGAGAGGCCCCGGCCGACCCTGCGGGGCCTCCGGTGACGGGCCGCCTGGGCCCGGGCGCTGAGCGTCCGGAAGCGGCTTCCGGCGCGGCCGACCCGTTCGACGGGCTCATCGAGCCGTCGGTGCAGGACGCCCCCGCGCCGTCGCTCGACCCGACGTTTCAGCATGGTGTGGTGGTCGGCTTCGACGGCTCGTTGTCGAGCGAGCGCGCGCTCGCCTACGCGGTCGGCATGGCGCGCCGTTCGCAGTGCGGCCTGGTGATCGTGCACGTGGCCAACCGCCTGCCGGCCACGGTCTGGGCCGGCTGTGAGCCTCCCGTCTTCGTCGACCTCCCCGATCACAGGACGGAGGTCCTCGGCCTGGAGCTCGCCTGCGCGGACTTCCTCGCCGGGGTGCCGTGGATCCTGGTCGAGCGCGGCGGCGACATCTGCCACGAGATCGAGGAGGTCGGCCGCGAGTACGCCGCCGACGCGATCGTCGTCGGCACGACGCACGGCCTGCTCGGCAAGATCTTCGGCTCGGTCTCCGGCCGGCTGGCGCGGCGGGCCAACCGACCGGTGATCGTGATCCCCTGAGGGATCGTCCGGTCGCCTCCTCCTGCTGCCTCTCCTGTTGCCTCCTCCGCCATGGCCCGCTCCTCAACGCCGTTGATGGAGCGGGAGGTTGACCCGGCGGGCTCGGCTCAGGCCGTGGCTGCCGCGGAAACCTCCGCAGCCGTCACAGCCCCCGCAGTCGCCGCGGCCGTGACGGTCACGAAGGCGCCGTCACGGCCGCGCCGGTCACCGACCCGACGGTCGGCGACGCGCGGTCACGAGGTGATGCCGAGCTCCCGGGCGATGAGCATCCGCTGGACCTCGGACGTGCCCTCCCCGATCTCCAGGATCTTGCTGTCGCGCCAGAAGCGCGCCACCGGGAATTCGTTCATGAAGCCGTACCCGCCGTGGATCTGGGTCGCCTCGCGGGCGTTGTCGACGGCGGCCTCGGACGAGTACAGCTTCGCGATCGCGGCCTCCTTCTTGAACGGTTCACCGTGCAGCATCCGGGAAGCGGCGTCCCGCCAGGCCAGGCGGGAGGTGTGGGCGCGCAGCTCCATGTCGGCAAGCTTGAACTGGACGGCCTGGTTGGCGCCGATCGGCCGGCCGAAGGCCCGGCGCTCGCCGGCGTACTTCACGGACTCGTCGACGCAGCCCTGGGCCAGGCCGGTGGCCAGGGCCGCGATCGCGATGCGGCCCTCGTCGAGGATCCGCAGGAACTGGGCGTAGCCTCGGCCACGCTCGCCCAGCAGGTTGGCCGCGGGAACGCGGCAGTCGGTAAAGGACAGTTCGCGGGTGTCGGATGCGTTCCACCCGACCTTCGAGTACTTCTTCGAGACCTGGAACCCCGGGGTCCCGGTGGGCACGATGATGGAGGAGATCTCCCGCGTGGGCGAGCGGAATTCGCCTTCTTCACTCGAACGAGCGATCGGTTCGGTGAGCGCGGTGACGGTGACCAGGCCGGTGATGTCGGTACCGGAGTTGGTGATGAAGCACTTGGTGCCGTTGATGACCCACTCGTCGGTGGTCTCGTCGTACCGCGCGGTGGTGCGGGTGGCGCCGGCGTCCGAGCCGCCCTCCGGCTCGGTGAGGCCGAAGGCGCCGAGGAGTTCGCCCGAGGTCAGCCGGGGCAGCCACTCGCGCTTCTGCTCCTCCGTGCCGAAGCGGTAGATCGGCATCGCGCCGAGCGAGACCGCGGCCTCCAGCGTGATCGCCACCGAGGAGTCGACGCGGGCGAGTTCCTCCAGGGCGAGGCCGAGGGCGAAGTAGTCGCCGCCCATGCCGCCGTACTCCTCCGAGAAGGGCAGGCCGAAGAGGCCCATCCGCCCCATCTCGCGGACGATCTCGTAGGGGAACTCCTCGCGCTCGTAGAACTCGCCGATCTTCGGCGCCACCACGTCCTGGGCGAACTCGGCGACGGTGCGCCGGAGGTCCTCGTACTCGCTGCTGAGTCGGTGGTCGAGCATGGTGATCCTCCTGATGCCCGGCCTGGTGGCCGCGGGCGTGGGCGGGACGACCGGCGTCGGTCGGTCGGACGGACGCGCGGGTGCGGTCGGGGGTGGGTGGGTGAGGGACGGGCGGGGTGCGGGGCGCCGGCCGGACCGTACGGGCGGCCGGCGCCGGAGCGGGGGCGGGGCGGTCAGCCCCGGGCGGCGCCGAGCAGCGCCTGGACGGTGCGGGACGGGCTCGGGCGGCCGAGGCGCTCGGCCATCCAGCCGCTGGTCGCGACGAGGGCACGCAGGTCCACGCCGGTCCGGACGCCGAGTCCGTGCAGCATCCAGACCAGGTCCTCGGTGGCCAGGTTGCCGGTGGCGCTCTTCGCGTACGGGCAGCCGCCCAGGCCGCCCGCCGAGGCGTCCACCGTGGTGACGCCCTCGCGCAGCGCCGCCAGGGTGTTGCTGAGCGCTTGGCCGTAGGTGTCGTGGAAGTGCACGGCGAGCCGGTCGGCCGGCACCCCGGCCCGGGCGAAGCCGGTCAGCAGGGCGCTCACCTGGCCCGGGGTGGCCACGCCGATGGTGTCGCCGAGGCTCAGTTCCGAGCAGCCCATCTCCAGCAGCCGGACGCCGTGGCGGACCACCTGCGGGATCGGGACGGGCCCCTCCCACGGGTCGCCGAAGCACATCGAGAGGTAGCCGCGGACCGCGACCCCCGCCCCGGTCGCCCGGGTCACGACCGGCTGGAACATCGCCATGGCCTCGTCCGCCGAGCGGTTGAGGTTGCGGCGGGCGAAGGTCTCGGTGGCGCTGGCGAACACCGCGATGTCGCCGGCGTGGTGGGCGAGCGCGCGGTCCAGGCCGCGCTCGTTGGGCACCAGGACCGGCAGCCGCAGGCCGGGGTGGCGCTCCGGCAGCTCGGCGAGCCTGGGCATCAGGTCCTCGGCGTCGGCCAGCTGGGGCACCCACCTCGGGTGCACGAAGCTGGTGGCCTCGACGGTGCGCAGGCCGGCGGCGGCGAGCCGGGCGATGAACTCGGCCTTGACCTCGACGGGCACCATGGCGCCCTCGTTCTGCAGGCCGTCCCGGGGGCCGACCTCGTGGATCCGGACCTCCTCGGGCAGGCCGGGGGCGCGGACGGGGTCGGGCAGGCCCAGGTCGAGGGCGTCGGGCTCGCGGGCGGGGGTGGTCACGACCGCACCTCCGCGGGTTCGGCGGGCGCGGCGGGCGCGGCGGCAGTCCCGGTGGCGGTCTCCCCGGCGGCGGCCTCCTCGACCGGGGTGACCACGACCAGCAGGTCCTCCATCGCGACGGTGGCACCGGCGGTGGCCCGCAGCTCGGCGACCACGCCGTCGTGCGGCGCGGCGATCACGTGTTCCATCTTCATGGCCTCCAGCACGAGCAGAGGCTGGCCCTTGCGGACCGTCTCGCCCGCCGTGGCCTTGACGACGGTGACGGTGCCGGGCATCGGGGCGGTCAGGGCGCCGTGGTGGGCGCCGGCCCCGGCGGCGCGCTCGACGGCCGGGTCGTAGGCGTGCAGCGGCCAGGCGTCGCCCTCGATGCCGAGCCAGGTCACCGGTCCGGCGGCGAGGCCGGGGGTGGCGTCGGTGGCCAGCGAGAAGGTGGTCTGCAGGCCGTCGACGGTCAGGTGCAGCCGGTCGCCGGCCAGGGCCGCGCGGGCGCGGTGCACCGGCCCGTCGCCGAGCCGGAGCTCCACCTCGCGGGCCTGCCCGGCGGAATTGTCAGTGGCGTCGACTACGTTGCTCGCAGTGATCGAACGGATGCGCACCGGCACCGGGTCCTGGCCGGGGGTACGGAGTCGGTGGGTGGTCCAGGCGGGGGTGCCGCTCAGGCGCCAGCCGGAGGGAAGGGAGAACGGGTCGGTCCAGCCGCCGGGGGTGGCGGCCGGGGTGAGTTCCAGGTGCCGTGCGAGCGCGGCCGCGAAGTAGAGGAGGTGCGCGGGCGACGGCGGTTCGGCCGCTGCGGCGTCGGTCCCGTTCCCGGGGTGGGCGGGCGTCGTGGCCTCGGCCGGAGCGGTCGCGTTGACGGGGGAGTACGACGCGGTGAGCAGGGCCGGCTGCTGCTGGGCGGTCTGCTCCACCAGGCCGGTGTCCAGTCGGCCGGCGGCGACCTCGGGGTGTGCGAGGAGCCGCCGCAGGAAGCCGGTGTTGGTGGTGACGCCCAGGATGCGGGTGTCGGCCAGCGCGGCGCGGAGCCGGCGCAACGCGGTCGGGCGGTCGGGCCCGTACGCGATGACCTTGGCGAGCATGGGGTCGTAGGCGCTGGTGACGACGGTTCCGGGGGCGACCCCGGAGTCGACGCGGATGCCCTCGCCCCGGGGCTCGTCCAGGGTGAGGATGCGGCCGCCGGTGGGCAGGAAGTCCCGTTCCGGGTCCTCGGCGCAGATGCGGGCCTCGATGGCGTGGCCCAGGAAGGAGACGTCGGACTGGGCGAAGGAGAGCCGTTCGCCGGCGGCGACGCGCAGCTGCCACTCGACCAGGTCCAGCCTGGTCGCGTCGGCGCCGACGGCGACGGCGAGTTCGGTGACGGGGTGTTCCACCTGGAGACGGGTGTTCATCTCCATGAAGAAGAAGTCCCGCACCCCCTCGGCGGCGGAGGCGGGGGCGTCCGGGTCGATGCCGGGGACGATGAACTCCACGGTGCCGGCCCCGGTGTAGCCGCAGGACTCCGCGGCGCGGACGGCCGCGGCGCCCATCGCGGCGCGGGTCTCGGCATTGAGGAGAACGGAGGGAGCCTCTTCGATCAGCTTCTGGTGGCGGCGCTGCAGGCTGCACTCGCGCTCGCCGAGGTGGACGGTGGTGCCGTGGGCGTCGGCCAGCACCTGCACCTCGATGTGGCGCGGCCGGTCGATCCAGCGCTCCAGCAGCAGGGTGTCGTCACCGAAGGCGGTCCGTGCGACGCGGCGGGCGCCGGCGATCTCGGCGGGCAGCTCGGCCGGGTCCCGCACGAGGCGCATGCCCTTGCCGCCGCCGCCGGCGGACGGCTTGAGCAGCACCGGGTAGCCGATCTCGTCGGCGGCGGCGACGAGTTCCTCGTCGGTGGGCGCGGTGGCCTGGCTGCCCGGGACCACCGGGACCCCGGCGGTCCGGACGGCTTCCTTGGCGTTGATCTTGTCGCCCATCAGCTCGACCGCACCGGGAGGCGGTCCGATGAAGACGAGGCCGGCGTCGGCGCAGGCGCGGGCGAAGCCGGCGTTCTCGGCGAGGAAGCCGTAACCGGGGTGGACGGCCTGGGCACCGGTGCGGCGGGCGGCGGCGAGGATCTGGTCGGTCCGCAGGTAGGTCTCGGCCGCCGCGCTGTCGCTGCGGTCGGCCGGGCCGAGCCGGACCGCGACGTCCGCCTCGCGGACGTGCGGGGCGTCAGCGTCCGCGTCGCTGAACACGGCGACCGAGCGGACACCGAGGCGCCGCAGGGTGCGGATCACCCGGAGGGCGATCTCACCGCGGTTGGCGACCAGAACTGTGTCGAACATGGGAGGCGTTCCTCCGGGTCGAGGGGAGCCGTACGAAGGAGGTGGCGGTGGGCGGTCGGGCGCCGGCCCGGGGTCGGACCGGCGCCGTGGACGTCACACCCGGAAGGGAGGGATCACGAACGCAGGGGCGCCATGACGAGGGATCACATGCGGAAGACGCCGTACGGGGCCGGCGGTGCCAGCGGGGCGTTGGCGCAGGCGGTGAGCGCGAGTCCGACGGCGGTGCGGGTGTCCATCGGGTCGATCACACCGTCGTCCCAGAGCCGGGCGGAGGCGTAGTAGGCGTTGCCCTGGCGCTCGTACTGCTCGCGGACGGGGCGCTTGAACTCCTCCTCCGCCTCGGTCGGCCACTGCTCGCCGTGTGCCTCCAGCTGGTCGCGGCGGACGGTGGCGAGGACGGAGGCCGCCTGCTCACCGCCCATCACGGAGATCTTGGCGCCCGGCCACATCCACAGGAAGCGGGGTGAGTAGGCCCGGCCGCACATCGAGTAGTTGCCGGCCCCGTACGAGCCGCCGATCACCACGGTGAGCTTCGGGACGCGGGTGCAGGCGACGGCGTTGACCATCTTGGCGCCGTGCTTGGCGATGCCGCCCGCCTCGTACTGCCGGCCGACCATGAATCCGGTGATGTTCTGCAGGAAGAGGAGGGGGATGCCGCGCTGGTCGCACAACTCGATGAAGTGGGCGCCCTTGAGGGCCGACTCGGAGAACAGCACGCCGTTGTTGGCGACGATGCCGACCGGGTGGCCGTGGATCCGGGCGAAACCGGTGACCAGGGTCGCGCCGTACTCCGCCTTGAACTCGGCGAAGCGGCTGCCGTCCACCAGGCGGGCGATCACCTCGCGCACGTCGTAGGGCGTACGCGGGTCGACCGGGACGGCCCCGTACAGGCCCGCCGGGTCCACGGTCGGCGGCTCGACGGCGGCGAGCGGCCAGGGCTTGGCCGCGCGGGGGCCGAGCCCGGCGACGATCGTGCGGACGATGGAGAGGGCGTGGGCGTCGTCCTCGGCCAGGTGGTCCGTCACGCCCGAGGTGCGGGAGTGCAGGTCGCCGCCGCCGAGCTCCTCGGCGGTGACCAGCTCGCCGGTGGCGGCCTTCACCAGTGGCGGCCCGCCCAGGAAGATCGTCCCCTGGTTGCGGACGATCACGGCCTGGTCGCTCATCGCCGGGACGTACGCGCCGCCGGCCGTGCAGGAGCCGAGCACCGCGGCGATCTGCGGGATGCCCGAGGCGGAGAGCCTGGCCTGGTTGTAGAAGATCCGGCCGAAGTGGTCGCGGTCCGGGAAGACCTCGTCCTGCATCGGGAGGAAGGCGCCGCCGGAGTCCACCAGGTAGACGCAGGGCAGGCGGTTCTCCAGCGCGACCTCCTGGGCGCGCAGGTGCTTCTTCACCGTCATCGGGTAGTAGGTGCCGCCCTTGACGGTGGCGTCGTTGGCGACCACCACCACCTCGCGACCGGCGACCCGCCCGATGCCGGCGATCACCCCGGCCGCGGGCGCCGCCCCGTCGTACATCCCGTCGGCGGCCAGCGGGGCCAGCTCCAGGAAGGGCGAGCCCGGGTCGAGCAGGGTGTCCACCCGATCGCGGGGCAGGAGCTTGCCGCGTGCGGTGTGCCGGGCGCGGGCCTTGGCGCCGCCGCCCTGGGCGGCCGCGTCGAGCTTCGAGCGCAACTCGGCGACCAGCTCCTGGTGCGCTTCGGTGTTGGCGCGGTAGGCCGCGGAGCCCGGGTCGACGGAGGTGCCGAGCCGGGGCGCCGGTGCGGCGGCTCCGGGCGGTGGGGCCGTCGGCGCCGCCGTCGTGCCGTTCGCCGCGCTGAGCTGGAGGCCGGTGGGTGCGCCGGCGGTTGAGATGACCATTCCCAAGAGCTCCCTTGCCCTCGGCACCAGGTGGGCGCCTCGGCGCCCATGGAGTCCAGCGTTAATTAACGTTAACTTACGCCGCCCAGGTTAACGACCGATAACCCGACTGTCTACGATGGACGGCATGCCGAACGTCCCCGCAACTTCTGCGCTCCCACGCCGCGACCAGATCCGCCGGGAGGCCGCACGACTGTTCGCGGCCCGGGGCTTCCTCGGCGTGGGCGTGGACGAGATCGGCAAGGCCGTCGGGATCAGCGGTCCCGGGCTCTACCGCCACTTCGCCGGCAAGGACGCGATGCTCGCCGACCTGCTGATCGGCATCAGCGAGCGCCTGCTGGAGGAGGGGCGCCGCCGGGCGGGCGGTGGCGACGGTCCGGTCGCCGCGCTGGACGCGCTGATCGGCGGCCACGTCGACTTCGCCCTGGACGACCGCGACCTGATCACCCTGCACGACCGCGAGCTGCTGAACCTCAAGGAGGAGGACCGCCGCACGGTCCGCCGGCTCCAGCGCGGCTACGTCGAGCTGTGGGTGGACGTGGTCCGGCAGGCCTACCCGCCGCTTGCCGAGCCCGCCGCCGAGCCGGTGGCGCGCGCCGCCGTGCACGCCGTCTTCGGCCTGATCAACTCGACCCCGCACAGCGTCGGCTCGAACCCCGGCCAGGGCGAGCGGTCCGGCCAGGGCGAGCGGGTCGGTCAGGGTGAGCGGTCCGGCCAGGGCGAGCGGGTCGGTCAGGGTGAGCGGTCCGGTCAGGGTGAGCGGTCCGGTCTGCAGCGCGACGGCATGGCCGCCCTGCTGCACACCCTCGCCCACGGCGCCTTCGCCGCCGCCGCGGACGCGGCCGGCTCGGGCTCGTCGGTGCCCGAGTAGGAGCAGAGCCGTTCCGCCGGGAGCGGCGTCGTTCCGCCGGGCTGCGCCCTTCTCCCGGGCCGCGCGCTTCCCCCCGGGCTGCGCGCGTCCCACCGGGTTTCGCTTCGCGCGGGGCACCGGCCGCTTACGCGCGCGTCCCCGCCCGGAGGCCTAGGCCGAAAGGACTGCGCCGGACCACCCGCGGTCGCTGGGCACTGCACGGGCGGTCGGCGACCCTGGATGCGGGCGGTGGTCGATGCCGGTCGCGCGGATGTTCGATCGGGAATCTCCGCCGGCCGCGCGCTGTTGCCCAGTCCGCCGGACCGGACGATCCGGGCTGCCCCGGCCCGCCCCGAACCCACCCGGGGTCGGAAACGCCGTGGCGGCCACTCGACGAAATGGTTAGCATCCCTAAATATGCCTGAGACTCACGGATCCACGGTGGAGCAATCCCCGAGCGGCCCACCGGCCCCCGGCTCGACGACCCCGGAGGCCACCGTCGGCGAGCGCGCCGCCGGAACGGGCGCCGCCGACGGGCGCACCGAGCCCGCCGGCTGGCTGCGCCGCCTCGTCGGATACAGCTGGCGGTCGCGCCGCAGCCTGCTGCTCGCCTTCGGCGCCTCGCTCCTCGGCATGGCCGTCACCGCGCTGGTGCCGCTGGTCACCAAGCTGATCATCGACGACGTCATCGTCGCCCACACCCGCTCGCTGGCCCCCTGGGCGGTGGTGCTGCTGCTGGCCGCCGTCGTGGTCTTCGGCTGCACCCAGGTCCGCCGCTACTACGGGGGCCAGCTCGCCCTAGACGTGCAGCACGACCTGCGCAGCGACCTGTTCCGGTCGCTCGGCCGGCTCGACGGCCACCGCCAGGACCGGCTGGACACCGGACAGGTGGTCGGGCGGGCGACCTCCGACCTCCAGCTGGTCAACGGCCTGCTCTCGATGGTGCCGATGATGACCGGCTACCTGCTGATGTTCGTCATGTCGCTGATCGTGATGCTCTGGCTGTCCCCGCCGCTCACCCTGGTCGCCCTGGTCATGGCGCCCGCGCTGTGGTGGGTCTCCGTGCTCAGCCGCAAGCGCCTGTTCCCCTCCACCTGGGCAGCCCAGCAGGAGGCGGCCGCCGTCGCGGGCGTGGTGGACGGCGCGATCGGCGGCGTCCGCGTGGTCAAGGGCTTCGGCCAGGAGGCGCAGGAGCTCGACAAGCTGGAGCAGGCGTCCCGCAACCTGTTCGCCGCCCGGCTGCGTTCGATCCGGCTCAACGCCCGCTACAACCCGGCGATGCAGGCGATCCCGGCCCTCGCCCAGGTCGCCGTCCTGGCCTTCGGCGGCTGGCTGGCGGTCGACGGCCAGGTCTCGCTCGGGACCTTCGTCGCCTTCTCGACGTACGTGGCGCAGATGACCGGCCCGGTCCGGATGCTGACCATGATCATCACGGTCGGCCAGCAGGCCCGGGCGGGCGTGGAGCGCGTCCTGCAGCTGATCGACGAGCGCCCGCTGGTCCGGGAACGCCCGGACGCGCTCACCCTGGACCTCACCGCGGACCCCGCCCCGGATCCGGCGCACCACGACACCCCGTCCGGCACCGTCCCGTCCGGCGCCCTCGCGCACGGCACCGTCCCGGTGGGCGACGCCCCGCGGCGGACCACCGTCGGCCCCCGGACCCTCGACGTCGCCCTGGAGTTCGACCAGGTCGAGTTCCGCTACGACCCCGAGCACCCCGCACCCGTGCTGCACGGCCTCAGCCTGAAGCTGGCCCCCGGCGAGACCCTCGCCGTGGTCGGCGCCTCCGGCTCCGGCAAGTCGACGGTGGCCCAGCTGGTGCCCCGCTTCTACGACCCGGCCGCCGGTGCCGTCCGCCTCTACGGCCACGACCTGCGGGACCTCACCCTGGACTCGGTCCGGGCGACGGTCGGCATCGTCCCGGAGGAGAGCTTCCTGTTCTCCGAGTCGGTCCGCACCAACATCGCCTACGGCCGCCCGGACGCCACGGACGAGCAGGTGGTCGCCGCCGCGCGCGCCGCCCAGGCCGACGAGTTCGTCCGTGCGCTCCCGGACGGCTACGAGACCAGGGTCGGCGAGCAGGGCCTGACCCTCTCCGGTGGCCAGCGCCAGCGCATCGCCCTGGCCCGGGCGATCCTCACCGACCCCCGGATCCTGCTGCTGGACGACGCCACCTCGGCGGTGGACCCGCAGGTCGAGGCGGAGATCCACGACGCGCTGCGCTCGGTGATGACCGGCCGCACCACGCTGCTGATCGCCCACCGCCGTTCGACCCTCCAGCTCGCCGACCGGATCGCCGTCCTGGACCACGGCCGCCTGCTGGACCTCGGTACGCACGAGGAACTCGAAGCCCGATGTCCCCAGTACCGGGCGCTGATCACCGACCCCGAGGCGGGTCGTCCGCGGAGCGGGGCACCCGCCGAACCGCAGGCCGATCCGGCCGCCGACGCGACGGCCGCCCGGCACCAGGACTCCCGGCAGCCGTCGGCCGTGCAGGCGCCCGACCGGACACCCTCCGACCGGAAGCCGTCCGACCGGAAGCCGTCCGCCGAGCAGCCGACCGCTCCCACCACCCCCGGGCTCCCCAGCCCCGAGCTCCCCACCCCCGCCCTGTCCAAGGCCGCCCGCACCGCGGACCCCGACCTGCTGGACAAGGTCGCCGCCCTCCCGCCCGCCGCCGACACCCCGGCCGTCGCCCGCCCCGAGGCCGAGGCCGGCGACCCGGACTTCAGCCTGAGCCGCCTGCTGCGCCCCTTCCGCACTCCGCTGCTCATCGCCCTGCTGCTGGTCGCCCTGGACGCGGCGGCCGGCCTGGTCCTGCCGGTGCTGATTCGGCACGGCATCGACGAGGGCGTCCGCAAGGGCCTGATGTCCGGTGTCGCGGTGGCCGCGCTCACCGCGCTGGTCGTGGTGCTGCTGGACTGGCTGGTGCAGGGTGCCGAGAACCGGGTCAGCGGCCGCACCGGTGAGCGCGTCCTCTACACGCTCCGGCTGAAGATCTTCGCCCACCTCAACCGGCTCGGCCTGGACTACTACGAGCGCGAGCTGACCGGCCGGATCATGACCCGGATGACCACGGACCTGGACTCGCTGACGTCCTTCCTGCAGACCGGCATGGTCACCGCCGTGGTCAGCCTGCTGACCTTCGCCGGGATCTTCGCCGCCCTGCTGATCATCGACGCCGGCCTGGCCCTGGTGGTCTTCGCGGTACTGCCGCTGCTGGTGATCGCCACGCTGGTGTTCCGCAGGAAGTCCAAGGACCAGTACGAGCGCTCCCGCGACCTGATCAGCGTCGTCAACGCCGACCTCCAGGAGAACGTGGCCGGCATGCGGATCGTGCAGGCGTTCCGCCGCCTGGACACCAACACCGACCGCTTCGTGGCGCGCGGCATCGCGTACCGCGAGGCCCGGGTCCGCGCGCAGCTGTACATCTCGCTGTACTTCCCGTTCGTCCAGTTCCTCTCCAGCGTGGCCGCCGCACTGGTGCTGATCGTCGGCGCCGCCCGGGTCGACGCCGGAACGCTGACGGTCGGCGCGCTGGTCGCATACCTGCTCTACATCGACCTGTTCTTCGCACCGGTCAACCAGCTGTCCCAGGTCTTCGACGGCTACCAGCAGGCCTCCGTGGGCCTCGGCCGGATCCGCGAGCTGCTGCGCACGCCGACGACCACGGCCCCGGCGGCCGACCCGGTCCCGGTGCCCAAGGGGCTGCGCGGCGAGATCGACTTCGAGGGAGTCGGCTTCGCCTACAACGGCGGAGCGGACGGCGCCCCGAAGGTGCTGGCCGACGTGAACCTGCACATCCCGGCCGGGCAGACGGTGGCGCTGGTCGGTGAGACCGGCGCCGGGAAGTCGACGCTGGTGAAGCTGGTGGCCCGGTTCTACGACGCGACCGAGGGCACCGTCCGGGTGGACGGGGTCGACCTCACCCGCTACGACCTGGCGCAGTACCGCCACCGTCTGGGCGTGGTGCCGCAGGAGGCCTACCTGTTCGCCGGTACGGTCCGCGAGGCCATCGCGTACGGCCGGCCGGGCGCCTCGGCCGAGGAGGTGGAGGCGGCGGCCCGGGCGGTGGGCGCGCACGACATGATCGTCCGGCTCTCGGGCGGCTACGACCACGAGGTGGCCGGCCGCGGCCGCAACCTCTCGGCGGGTCAGCGCCAGCTGATCGCGCTGGCCCGGGCCGAACTGGTCGACCCGGACGTCCTGTTGCTCGACGAGGCCACCGCGGCGCTCGACCTCGCCACCGAGGCGGCGGTCAACCACGCCGCGGACCGGCTCAGCGGCGGTCGGACCACGCTGGTCATCGCCCACCGCCTGACCACCGCCGAGCGCGCCGACCGGGTGATCGTGCTGGACCACGGACGGGTGGTCGAGGACGGCACCCACACCGAACTGCTCGCCCTGGACGGTACCTACGCCCGGCTCTGGCAGGCGTTCATCGCGGACGGCCACCCGGCCGCCGAGACCGTCGCCGCCGGGTAGCCCCCGGGCCGCTCCCCGGACGGGCCCGGTCCGGGGAGCGCCCTGCCCGCGATCCGCCGGGCGGCCCGCCGGGCGCGACCCATCGGGGGAGACCGTCACACATGCCCGTCACACGAGGCCCGTCACGAGGCCCGTCACGAGACCCGTCACGAGGCCCGTCACGCGAGACCCGTCACGAGGCCCGTCAGGCGGTGATCAGCGAGGTCAGCAGCCCCGAGGGGTCGATTCCGCGCGGCAGGTCGCTCACCTGTCCGTCCCCGACCTCGACCACCCGCCAGCCGGAGCCGTCGGCCCGGCGGGCGAGGTCGGTGGTGACGAAGCGGCAGCCGAGCCTCCGGACCAGCGCCCGGACCTCGGTGAGGTCGGGCTCGACGTTCCGGCGCGGGGCGTCCGGATGCGGCCCGACCAGGATCGGCCGGCCGTCCAGCCACCACACCCGCGCCTCCACGGCCCGCCCGCCCGCACCTGGTTCGTCCCCCTTGCCACCGTCGGAGCCGCGGGAGCCGCCGGCGCCCTCAGCACCCCCGGAACCGCCGGCGCCCTCAGCGCCGTCGGCGTGCTCGAACTCCTCGTAGCGCCGCAGCACCACCCCGCCGGCCAGGAACTCGCCCTGCAGCTCGACGAACCGCCGCACCACCCGCCCGACGGCCGGCAGGTCGGCCAACTCCGGTACGTAGCAGGCCTCGTGCCACTCGTGCTTGCGGGACTTCACGTAGTCCTTGACGATCGCCGGGCCGCTCCCGCCGATTCGGGCCACGGCTGCCGACAGCTCCTGTGGCCCGGGCGCCACCGGTCCGTCCGACGGGATCCAGGCACTCGCCGGCGTCGCCCCCTCGAACACGCCGTACCAGCCGGGCAGTTCATGCGCGGCCGCGTAACCGGGCGCGCTGGTCAGCAGGTTGCCGCCGCGTGCCGTGAGCGCGGCGGCGAAGTCGGCGTACCGGGCGGAGGGGAGCATCCACCCCCGGTACCAGAGCGGTCCGCTGTCCCGCGGCACCCGCCGGACCGCCTCCGGGGCCCGTCCGGTGAGCAGCGCGTCGTGGTCGACGAGGTGGTGCTCGCCACCCAACTCCCGCAGCAGCCTGGCTTCCCACGCGAAGTGCGGATCGGGCCGGCGCGGGTTGAGCGGATCGACGGGGAAGATGATCGCGGGTACGGGCATGGCCGTCAGGGTACGGCGAACGGGCAGGTCCGGCGCCCGCGCCAGGCGGTTCGGAAGCCGGAAGGACCCGAAGGACCCCAGGGATGTGAAGGCCCCCGCCGACCAGCTGCCCCCCGAGGACTCGACGGGCTCGAAGTACTCGAAGGCCGGACGGAGCGACGCATCCGCTCGACGTTCCGGAGGCCCGCTGCGAGAGTGATCCGATGCGAAACCCGATGCGCAATCTGCTGCGCCCCCACAAGCGCGTGCCGCGACAGGCCGCCCGCACGGTGGTCCTGGACGAGGACGGCTCGGTGTTCCTGCTCCGTTCGGACAACGACGAGGTCGGCGTCCACTGGACGATGCCGGGTGGCGGACTGGAGGCGGGCGAGTCCCCGTGGGAGGGGGCCCGGCGCGAGCTGTGGGAGGAGACCGGCTGGACCGACCTCGAACCCGGCCCGCTGCTCTGCACCTGGGAACACGACTTCACCTGGCACGGCACCCCGGTGCGCCAGCACGAGCACATCTACCTCACCGGTGGACCGCACCGCGGCCCGGTCGGTGACGTCAGCGCGGTGCACGCCGTCGACCGGATCCTCGACTGGCGCTGGTGGACCCCGGCCGACCTCGCCGACGAGAACGCCGACGCACTGTGGCCGCCCCGGCTTCCGGAGCTGCTGGACGCCGTCCGCCGGGGCTGGGCCGTGGACGGCAACCCGCCGGTGCCCGTCGACCTCGGGTACGTCCCGAACGCCCCGGCGGTCCGCTGACCGTCGACCGGCAGCGGCCCACCCCCCTTGCCCACCCCGCGGGGGCCGGCGGTACCCGTCCGGCGGTGTCGGGGGCGGGGGTCGCCAGGCGTCGGCGCGTGCTGTCAGGGCCGCCCGCGGCGTCGGCCCCGCGTGCCGGGACCGGTCTCCCAGCCGTGCAGTTCCAGCTCCCGGTCGTGCAGCGCGCTCGGGTTCATCAGCACCGTCAGCCGGGCGCCCGCGAGTTGCTCGTAGCCGAGACCGGTCGCGGCCAGCAGCTGCTCGGTCGGCACCGAGACGGCGATGGCGGGGCGCCAGGAGGGCAGCACCACCAGGCTGGTGCCGCGGCCGACCCGGATCGGCTCGGCCGCCACCCGGACCGGCGCCCGCTCCTCCGGCCGACCGACGGGCTCGGGCAGACCGGGGTTCCCACCGATCAGGATGCCGAGCTGCGGTTCGGTGTGCGGCGCCTCGGCGTGGAGGGCACCGCCGTCCAGGGGTGCCGCGGTCGTGGCACCGGCCCCCGGCACCACCTGATCCGCCACCGCCCCCGCCGTACCGCCGAGTTCGCCCGTCCGTGCGGCAGCACCCGGGAGGCCCGCCCCGGCGGGGCCGGCCGCGGCCGTCTCCCGTGCGGTCGCCTCCTGCCCGTCCGGTGTGGCCTGCGGGTGCATCCGGCGCAGTCGGCGCGAGGGCGACGGCCGCAGGGGCCCGAAGGCCCGCAGCTCCTCGCGCACCGAACGCTGCGCCGGTACGGACGGGATGCCCTCCGGCGCGACGACCGACGGGAAGCGCACGAACCCGACCTCGGCCTCGGCCTCGACGTCAGCCCCGGCCTCTGCCCCGGTGCCGCCGCTGCTCCCGGCTCCGCCGTCGGCCTCCTCCTTCTCCTCCTCGCCGAGCATCGCCCGGACCTCCGCGACCGGCCGACGGCACGCGGCCGCCAGCTCGGCGACCGAGCGACCCTCGGTCCGTGCGGCCCGCAGCCGTTCGGCGAACGCCGCCCGCAGGCGTGCCGTCGTCGGGTCGCCGTCCACCACGGACGGGTCCGGCACGGAGACCGTCGCGGGGAGGGCGAGCGCGTCCGCGTCGTCCCGGCTGCGCGGCTGCGGCACCGAGTCGTGGCGGGGCGAGGGGGCCCGGCGGATCACGCCGTCGGTGGACCCGGGCGCGACCGTGCCCGTCTCGACCGCGGTCGCGATCGAGCACATCGGGCCGGCCGCGGCGGCCGGCCCGGGTACGGCGGGCGGGGGTGCGGATCCGGCGCTCTCCCCGGGCGGGCCGGGCAGGCGCGGATCGGTTGCGGCGAGGTGGGGCGAGGTCATCGGCGGGCCCTTCGGGGGACGGTCCCGACGATCCTCCCGCACCGCGCGACCAGCTCCAAGCGTCCGACCCGGCGGTGTGCGTGCGACCACCGCACGACCACGCGAGGGCATCCGGAAGGACCCGTGGGAGGACCAGCCCGGGGGCATCCGGAAGGACCCGCGCGAGGACCAGCCCGAGGACCCCCGCGAGGACCAGCCCGAGGACCCCCGCGAGGACTCCCGGCAGATCGCCGCCGCGCCGCCGCCCGCGCCGCCGCCCGTGCCGACGGTGCCCGGTCAACTGCCGGGCGCGACGAACCCCTTGAGGTCGGCGAGGACCGCGTTCGCCGCCATGACGCCGAGCCCGAGGAACCAGGTCTCGTCCGAAACCGGGCGGGCCTGCCCGGACTTGACCGCTCCGAGGGTCTTCCAGAGCGCGCCGCCCAGCACCGTGTCCTGGTTGGTCGAGCTGGGGCTGCCGTACACGCCGTAGAAGATCCAGTCGGCGTCGGCCTTGTCGATCTGCTCCGGGCCGACCTCCACCGCGAGCTCCTTGACCTGCTCGATCGCGGGCTGCGGCAGCGGAACGTCAGTGAGGACGGTGCCGATGAAGGAGAGTTCGGCGTAGAGCCGGGTGCGGCCCGGCATGAAGCGCAGGGGTGTGATGGTGGGCCGCTTGTCGCCGAGCCCGGCGCCGATCGCGGTGGCCGCCGCGCGGTAGGCGTCGAGCTGCGCCCCGGCCTCGGCCTCCAGGCCGAACGTGCTCGCGTTGAGCAGGAAGTTCTGCTTCCAGGGGTAGCCGGGGCGGAGCGAGAAGACGGTCGGTGCGATCTTGGACAGCTGTGCGTACTGGTCCTGGGCGCGCAGCCGGCTGCCGAGGATCAGGTCCGGCTTGAGCGCGGCGATCGCCTCCAGGTTGAGGCTGTTGATGGTGCCGACGGCGGCGGGGCTGCCGGCCTTGTCCTTGAGGTAGGACGGCAGGGACTTGGAAGCGTCGGCGTGGACGACGCCGACCGGCTGGATGCCGAGCGAGACGACGTTGTCGAGCTCGCCGGTGTCCAGCACCACGACCCGGGTGGGCCTGGCCGGGATGACGGTCTCGGCCATCGCGTGCTTGACGGTCCGCGGGTAGACGCCGGGTGCGGCGTCGGTGCCGAAGCCCTTCATCTTCTCGATGACGGTGGCGTAGTCGTCGCCGCCCTGCTTGACCGACTTCTGGTCGGGCGCGGAGCCGCCACCCGGGGCCGATCCGCCGGAGCCGTCGGAGCCGGCCGAACCACCGGAGCCGCCCGAGCTGCCGCAGGCGGCGAGCAGGCCGCCGAGGCCGAGCACCGCCCCGCCGGCGATCCCGGCCCTGAGGAACCTGCGGCGGTCGGGGGTACGGGGGGCGGAGGCCAGATCGTCGGAGGTGGGGGCCACGCGACGCTCCTTCACGGGTCGGAACGGGGAGATCGAACTTAGGTGAGGCTAACCTATATCGATCTGGACCGTGCGCTACCGCGAGAGGGACTCGGAGGGGGGAGTCAAGAGCGGAAAAGTCATCGTAAGTGCATAAAATCACCAAGAGTTGGTCTATTCAACATTCCGTGTCCGCACTTAGAGTGCGCTGGTGTTTGATCAGCAGCTCTCAGAGCACACGAGTAGCGGCCGGGCAACGGCGCCCGGCGCTCCGCAGGGTGCCCCGGTCAGTGGCACCAGTGGTGGAGTCCCCGACCCGGGGACGGCCGGGGGAGCGGGGGACAAGGGTCTACGGGGCGGTTCCGTGGGCCTGCTGGGCAGTGTGGTGCTGGGCGTCTCGACGGTCGCCCCGGTCTACTGCCTGACCGCGACGCTCGGCCCGACCGTCACCGCAGTCGGCGTCCGGATGCCCGCGGTCTTCCTGGCCGGCTTCCTGCCGATGCTGCTCGTCGCGTTCGCCTACAAGGAGCTGAACAAGGACTTCCCGGACTGCGGAACGTCCTTCACCTGGACCGCCAAGGCCTTCGGCCCCCGAGTCGGCTGGATGGCGGGCTGGGGGCTGACCGTCGCGACGATCATCGTGCTCTCCAACCTGGCCGGGGTGGCGACCGAATTCCTCTACCTGATGCTCGGCGAGATGACCGGCAGCGGCTGGGTCGCCGATCTCGACCGGAACACGGCCGTCCACCTGCTCACCGTCGTCCTGCTGATAGCCGGTGCCACCGCGATGAGCTACCGGGGGATGACCGCCACCAAGTGGTTCCAGTACGGCCTGGTCGGGCTCCAGCTGGCGGTGCTGCTGCTGTTCGCGGCGATCGCCGTCGGCAAGGCCGCCGCCGGTGACCTGCCCGACTCGATCGGCTTCTCCTTCTCCTGGCTCGACCCGCTCCAGGTCGGCTCGTTCAGCGCGTTCACCGCCGGACTGTCGCTGTCGATCTTCATGTACTGGGGTTGGGACACCTGCCTCACCATGAACGAGGAGACCCTCGGGAGCGCCAAGACCCCCGGCCGCGCCGCGATGATCTCCATGGTCACCCTGGTCGGCTCGTACCTGCTGGTCGCGATCGCCGCCCAGATGTTCGCCGGCGTCGGCACCACCGGCACCGGTCTGGGCAACCCGGAGACCGCCGATAACGTCTTCGCCGCGCTGGCCCGCCCGGTGCTCGGTTCGCCGTGGAGCATCCTGCTCTTCCTGGCCGTGGTCGCCAGCGCAGCCGCCAGCCTGCAGACCACCTTCATCCCAGTGGCCCGCACCCTGCTCGCGATGAGTGCCTACCGCGCCGTGCCGCCGCGCTTCGGCGCCGTCCACCCGCGCTTCCGCACCCCCGGCTACGCCACCGTGGCGGCCGGCAGCGCCACCGCCGTCTTCTACGTCGGCATGAGCCTGATCAGCGAGAACGTCGTCGAGGACACCATCCTGGCGCTCGGCCTGATGATCTGCTCCTACTACGCGCTGACCGCCTTCGCCTGCGTCTGGTACTTCCGCCGCTCGCTGCGCACCAGCCCGCGCGACCTGCTGCTCAAGGGCATCGCCCCGCTCCTCGGCGGCCTGCTGCTGAGCGGGGTCTTCCTCCAGACCCTCACCGACGCCTGGGCCCCCGACTACGGCAGCGGAGCCGTCCTCGGCGTCGGCTCGGTGTTCGTCATCGGCGTCGGCATCCTGCTGCTCGGCGCACTGCTGATGACCTGCTACGGCCTGGTACGGCCGGAGTTCTTCCGCGGCGAGACCCTGCGCAAGGAAACTCCCGCGCTGGTGATGGAGGACTGACGCTACGCTTGGGCGCATGAAGCGCTTCGTGGGCCTGTGCTGGTGGCCGTCCTAGGACGGCCACCAGCACTCGCCTGACCAGGGCCCGTCCGGGATGGACGGCCCTTTTGCGTTTCCCCCGCTCTCCCGCGGGACGGGCCCCTCGCCCCGGACGGCCGCCACACCGCCGCACCGAGGAGAACCCGTGACCACCGAGACCGCCGCCCCGCCCGTCACGTCCGCCGCCGCGCTCGGCACTGCAGCCGCCGAGACCGGCCTGATCGACGACCCGACCGCCCACCGCGTCCTCACCGGGGACCGCCCCACCGGCCCGCTCCACCTCGGCCACTACTTCGGCACCCTGCGCAACCGCGTCCGACTGCAGGACCAAGGCGTCGAGATGTTCGTCGTGGTCGCCGACTACCAGGTCATCACCGACCGCGACCTCGCCGACCGGCTCGCCGAGCACACCGAGAACCTCGTCCTCGACTACCTCGCGGCCGGCCTCGACCCCGAGCGGTCCACGATCTTCGCGCACAGCGCCGTTCCCGCCCTCAACCAGCTGCTGCTGCCCTTCCTCAGCCTGGTCAGCGTCGCCGAACTGAACCGGAACCCCACCGTCAAGGACGAGATCGCCCACTCCCGCCAGTCCGCGGTGAGCGGGCTGATGTTCACCTACCCCGTCCACCAGGCCGCCGACATCCTCTTCTGCAAGGCCGACCTCGTCCCGGTCGGTCAGGACCAGCTGCCCCATCTCGAAGTCGCCCGCACCGTCGCCCGCCGCTTCAACGAGCGCTACCCGCACGCCGACGGCAGCGCCGTCTTCCCCCGCCCGCAGGCCCTGCTCTCCGACGCCCCGATGCTGCTCGGCACCGACGGCGGAAAGATGAGCAAGAGCCGGGGCAACGCCGTCGCCCTGGGCGCCACCGAGGACGAGACCGCCCGGATCATCCGCGGCGCCAGGACCGACGCCGACCGCCGCATCGGCTACGACCCGGTCGACCGCCCCGAGGTGTCCAGCCTCGTCCTGCTCGCCGCGCTCTGCCAGGACCGTGCCCCCGAGGCCGTCGCCGAGGAGATCGGGGACGGCGGCGCCGCCGCGCTCAAGCGCGTCGCCACCGAGTCCGTCAACGAGTACCTCCGGCCGCTGCGCGCCCGCCGCGCCGAGCTCGCCGCCGACCGCGGACACCTCCGGCAGGTCCTGCGCGACGGCGCCGAGCGGGCCAGTGCCGTCGCCGACGCCACCCTGCGGGAGGTCCGGGAGGTGATGGGCGCCGTGATCTGAAGAGCCCTCACCCCGGCGGGCCCGCACGCCGCGGACGTCCGCGCCCGGACGCCGTCCGTCGGGTCCCGTCCTTACGCCCCCCGTCCTTCGGGCACCGCCCCTCGGACATCGGCCGGTCACCGCGGGGGCATATCGTCACCGGGCGGCCGCAACCACACCGCGGCCGCCCGTCCCCCGCTCCCGCGCCCGAAAGGCGGCCCGGCCCATGGACCAGCACCCGACCACACCCGGCCAGGGGCTGACCCGTCCGCCGCACCTGCGCCCCGGCGACCACATCGCCGTCGTCGCCACCAGCGGCCCGATCGAACCCGAACGCCTCACCACCGGCTGCGCGATCCTCCGCTCCTGGGGGCTGCGCGTCACCGTCGCCCCGCACGTCCTCGACACCCACCCCGCCCTCGGCTACCTCGCCGGCACCGACGCGGACCGTGCCGCCGACCTCCAGAGCGCCTGGCTCGACCCCACCGTCGACGCCGTCATCTGCGCCCGCGGCGGCTACGGGGTGCACCGGATGGTCGACCTGCTCGACTGGACGGCGATGCGTGCCGCCGCACCCAAGCCCTTCATCGGCTTCAGCGACGTCAGCTCCCTGCACGAGGCCTTCGCCCGGCACCTGGGCCTCGTCACCTTCTACGGGCCGCTGGCCGCGGGCGCCTCCTTCATCTCCGACGGTCCCACCGCCGAGCACCTGCGCCGCACCCTCTTCGACCCCGCCGCCACCACGGTCCTCACCTCGGCCACCGCCGGCCCGCTCGTCCCCGGCCGCGCCCGCGGCGTCACCGCCGGAGGATGCGTCCACGTCCTCGCCGCCGAGCGCGGCACACCGGCGGCCCGTCCCTCCTACGAGGGCAGCATCCTGGTGCTCGAAGACGTCAACGAGCACCCGTACCAGCTGGACCGCCTCCTCACCCAGTTCCTGCGCTCCGGTGCCCTCGACGGCGTGGCCGGCATCGCCCTCGGCTCCTGGGAAGGCTGCGGACGGCCCGAGCGGGTCCGCGAGGTGATGCTCGACCGGCTCGGCGGGCTCGGCGTACCGGTGCTCTGGGAGCTGGGCTTCGGCCACTGCCCGTCCACCCTGACCGTTCCGCTGGGCGTCCCCGCCCTGCTCGACGCCGACGCCGGCACGCTCACCCTCGACGCGCCCGCGCTGGCCGAGCGGGCGGCCTGAGCATCCGGTCGTCGAAGGCCCATGTCGTCGGAGGCCGGGGGTCGAAAGACGGGTCGTCGAAGGCCCGGTTCCTCGGGCCCCAGGTGAGTAAGGTGCGGCCATGAACGAGGACCGCCTCACCACCCTTGCCCTCGGCTTCCTCCGCGGCCCGGGCAGCAACGCCCGCACGATCCTCGGACTTGCCGGCCCGCCCGGTGCCGGCAAGTCCACCCTGGCCCGCCACCTGGTCGCCGAGATCGAGCACGCCGAAGGACCGGGCACCGCCGCCTACGTCCCGCTCGACGGCTTCCACCTCTCCGGGGCCCAGCTCGACCGCCTGGGCCTGGCCCACCGGAAGGGCGCCCCGGCCACCTTCGACGCCCACGGCTACGTCGCCCTGCTGCGCCGCATCGCCGCCGACCGCTTCCAGGACATCTACGTCCCGGACTTCGACCGCACCCTGGACGAACCGGTCGCCGCCCGCCACGTGGTCCGCCCGCACACCCGCCTCGTCATCACCGAGGGCAACTACCTCGCGTCCGCCGACACCCCGTGGCCGGACGCCCGCCGCCTGCTGCGCGAACTCTGGTACGTCCACGCCGACGACACCGTCCGCGAGGAGCGGCTCCTCGGCCGCCACCGCGCCGGCGGTCGCGACGAGGCCGGCGCACGGCATTGGGTCACCGGCAACGACCACCCCAACGGTGAGTACGTGAAGCCCGGGCAGGCGCTCTGCACCCGGACCGTCTCCGGGACGGGCGGGTTTGCCTTCGAGGCCGGACAGGCGTAGTGTTTCCTAGTCGCTCGGCAGGGAGCACCGGACACGCATCGGCGCGGACGGTCCCGGGGCGGCCAATCCTCTGAAACACCACTTCCCAGGTTCGGGCTGGGTTGCGTTCGCATTTCTGCGTCGCGGCTCGGTTCTTATTCGGCGTGTTCGTTTTATCGGATTGCGGTCGATTCGCCTTTCGGGGCAGGGATCGGCTAGAGTTTGAAACGTCGGACGGGGCGTCAAGCCCCGGAAGACACCGGCGAGTTGGATGAACGAAGCCCCGGAAACGGAGCGGAAAACATCTGATAAGCTGGAAACACGAAAGAACGAAGCCCGGAGGGTCCGCTGGAAGGCGGTCCGAAGGAAGCGTCCGTTCCTTGAGAACTCAACAGCGTGCCAAAAGTCAACGCCAGATATGTTGACATCCCCGGCCTCGATCGTTTGATCGGGGTTGGAGATTCCTTTTGAAATAAACACTAGCGAGGACGCAGTGCGCGGGGCCGCCCTATTCCGGTGGTTGCCGTGCCGCTCAACGCGGGTGTCGACCGGCGCTCTTAAATGGGTACTGCCGGGAAAGCATTCACGGAGAGTTTGATCCTGGCTCAGGACGAACGCTGGCGGCGTGCTTAACACATGCAAGTCGAACGGTGAAGCCCTTCGGGGTGGATCAGT
>NZ_JBITTM010000033.1:0-122565 GCF_044541955.1 Kitasatospora sp. NPDC085464 | reverse complement strand
CCTCCGGCATTCCCATTACCCCGCAAACGGATTCGGAAGGTCAGAACCACGCTCGAAAAAGCGCACATTACCCATCACTTCTCCCCTCCTCAGCTGCGCGACTCGGCAACCCTGAGCGCGTCCGACAGGGCCTCGGTCAGCCGGCAGGCGAGCCAGCGGTACTCGATGGCCGATTGCACCTTGGCTCCGGGGGTCAGGATGCCCCGGGCGTACTCCAGCACTCCTGACCCATGCCGAGCTGCACGGCTTGGATGCCGTCGGCGAGCGTCGAGATGTAGCCCTTGCCGTCGGTACTCAGGTAGCAAGGGCGTCCGTCCTCGGTGGTCCACGGCAGCAGGCGGGGTCCCGCCATGCCCGACGCCGCTTCGTGCAACTCCCCGCGACGCAGACGGTCCGCGTCGCTCCTCGGCATGCCCACAGTGGATCCCCGGCCTCGGTCGCTGGAACAGGACACGGCGACCGTAACGACCTGACCATCCGCCCAGCTCCCAGGAGATCGGCCAGGGCGCGCTGTCGGTGTTCCGGTTCGGGCGGCAGATCGATGTCCGGCCGATCCGCGGCACGGACCTCGCCGAAGGCGGTCTGGTCACTGAGCGACACGTCGCCGCCTACATCGCCAAGTACGCTACCAAGGACGCCGAGACCACCACCGGCACCCTCGACCGCCGCCTCCGTCTCTTGGCCGAACTCGTCACCCACGACATCACCGACCATGCCCGCCGCATGATCCGCACCGCCTGGCGCCTCGCCACCCACCCCCAGCACGCCCACCTCCGTCTGCGCCAGTGGGCCCACATGCTCGGCTTCCGAGGCCACTTCTCCACCCGCACCCGCCACTACTCCACCACCCTCACCCGCCTCCGAGTCGAACGCACCACCTGGCGAGGCCGCCAAGATGACGCCATCTCTGCCTCGCGCTGCTCGCCCCGGCAGCGGTTGGCCGACACGCCGGTCAAGAACCGGCCGGTGAGGGCCAGCCGGACAGTGACCGGAATGACCTGACCGCCGGTCACACCGACCCCGGCCCCGGTCACCGCACCGGTCACCATGCGAAGGACGGGCGATCCGGCGGGGCGGACACGACTCTGGTGATCTCGCACTGGCAGTACGCGGGAACCGGCCTCCTGCCCGAACTCGCCCACCTCGCTGACCTCCTGGCCGCCACACCGCGCCCCCGGCCCGAGCAACCGAGCCGTCCCCAGCAGGCGCGGCGCGCCGGTGACCCGGCCGGTCACACCACCAACCCGCAGACCACCGCCGTCCAGACAGAGGCGATCGCGTGACCGCCGACGACAAACTCCTCACCGTGCCCGAGGTCATGGCACGCCTGAAGATCAGCTGCTCCACCGTCTACGACCTCATCCGCACCCGGCGACTGGCCTCGATCACCATCGGCCGCGCCCGCCGCATCCGCGCCCACGCCCTGAACGCCCTCGTCCACCACCAACTCGCAGAGGCAGCCCGATGACCATCCACGACAACAACCCCACCACCGGCACCGGCTCGCGAAGGGTCCGCGCCAACGGTGACGGAACCGTTTACCAGCGCAAGGACGGCCGCTGGTAAGCCGCTGGCTACGTCCTCGCCCCCGGCAACACCAGCAAGCGCGTCAGCGTCTAGGCTGGAGAACGGCGCCGTCCACCAGCTCCGCGAGACCACCCACACCCGCTACACCGCCGTCGTCCACCAGTACCTGATACCGGGCCTGGGCCGGAAGAAGCTCGCCAAGCTCACCGCCAAGGACGTCCGGACCTGGCTGAACGAGCTGCGGACCGTCTGCCAGTGCTGCGCACGCGGCATCGACGCCGGACGCGACCCCGAAGCCCAGACGAGCCGCCGCCCGCGCTGCTGCGCCATCGGCGTGTGCTGCCGCAAGCGCCTCTCCCCGCTGACCCTGGCCTACATCCACTCCGTACTCAAGTCCGCCCTGGAGCACGCCGTTCGCGAGGAGGAGATCCCGCGCAACGTGGCCCGGAATGTCCGCACGGGCACACCCCGGCCTCGGCGCTTCAACCCCCTCACTGCCGACGAGGCCCGGCAGTTCCTCGCCGCGGTCCGGGGGCACCGCCTCGCCGCGCTGTTCGAGCTCGCGCTTCGCACCGGGCTGCGCAAGGGTGAACTCCTCGGCCTGCGCTGGGAAGACCTCGACCTCGACGGCGGCACCGCCAGCATCCGCCGCACCCTCCAGCGCACCGCCAGCCGGGGACTGGCCACCCTGCCGACCAAGACCATCAGCTCCGAGCGGCGCATCGCCCTGCCGGCCTCCTGCGTCACCTCGCTCCGCGCGCACCGCGAGCGGCAGGCCAAGGAGCGAGGCCGAGCGGGGGCGGAGTGGCGGGCCAGCGGGTACGTGTTCACGCGGCCGGACGGGCATCCGATCGAGCCCGCGACACTCACGCGGCACTTCAACGCCCTGCTCCGCGAAGCGCACCTGCGGCCGATCCGGTTTCACGACCTCCGCCACTCGACCGCGACCCTGCTCCTGGAGCAGGGCGTCGAACTCGTCGTCATCAAGGAGTTGCTGGGCCACGCCCACATTGGCGTGACCGCGACGGTGTACGCCCACCTCCGGCTCCGCCTCCAGCGCGACGCCATCGACCTCCTCAGCCGCGCTCTCGGCAAACCCTCGAAGCCCGTCAGCGAGCCCCACGACGGTGACGACCCGCCGCCCTGCGCAGCCCCCGTCCGTTGACGTTGCCGTCAACTACTGCCGTCAGGACGGCAAATGGCCCCGCCGGATAGCTATCCGGCGGGGCTCGACAACACTTCCTTGCCTACTCGAAATCAGTTATCCCTCAAGGAGCCAAACTGCAAACTGAGCAAAGCCCGTCAAGGTCTAAATTTCAGACAATCGGATCCCGGTTGAAATCCAAGATATTCACGCCTTTGATATCCATCAGGGATTCGAATTCATCAAGCGTCTCACGCTTGATGAACTCAGCCTCGCTCCGATGGATCGGGAGCAGCCACAAGAATCGCGCCTCTCCGGCCTCCAGGGGTGCCCATTCAAGACCAGGGCCGTAGGGATAGGGAAGGCTGACGAGCAGGTGATCCATACGTGAATCACGCATCCAGGGGCGGCCGATATTGATGACCGACCCAATTTCGAGTCGGTGAGCCTCGAATGAGTGATAGTGACTGACCATTGCCAAGGTTTCAGAGTGACTTTCGTCAGCAAAGGGCGACATGACGAAGAACTCTGCACCTCCAACGGGGCTGAGAAGCGAGCATCCCGCCGTCACATAGACCCATGCCTCACCAGCCCGCTTGGGAAACACGCGGTAGGTTGAGAAGCGTGGAACCCGCTCAAGAATCGGCCCATGATCCCAGGTTGCAGCCTCTACAATGCACCCCTCCCAGAAATCTCGAATGTGGCGCTCCAGAGCGACCAGTCGCTCACTTTCTTCGATCATAGCCCCAGATTCCTTGCAATTGCCTTCGATACCTTTGCCATTTCAGCACCCTGGGACGTTTGACACACCCGACACGCGGTCCCGTTAATGCCGTCATCCCTTGCATATGCCCGACGCTCCGCATTTGTCATGGCAGACCCACCACCGCGATAGTAGTGGAGAACCAGCGGAGGATCATGCTCGGGAACTGGTGCATAACGAGTTCCACTCACCATCGTGGTGCCGCATTCGGGACACGGCTGGCCTTCACCAGCTGCCCTCGCCGCAACGCCAGAAGGACCATTTGTCTGAGAACCACCATAGTGCTTGCTTCGGCTGTAGCGTTCGGTCGCCGTGACGGGGTTTTCCAGATCGTCCACAACACCGTTGGAATCCACTGCAAACCTGGTCTCACCGCAGTTGTGAACCAGGACCGGCGTGGCCCCCGCCAGCACATAGTACGTGTGGAGGAGGTTGACGGTGAGGTTGTGGGTGGTGACGGCGTAGGGGTAGTTGCGGACGGACTGGATGGTGAGGGGGGTGCCGTCGGGCTGGCGAAGTTGCTCGCCGGGGGTGAGTTCGCCGGCGTCGACCCACTGCTGGCGGGTCTCGCTCCAATAGGGGTGGTGATAGGTGGAGGTGATCTTCGCCCGGTCGGCGGCCGGGGGGCCGCGGGGGCTGGCGTCGTCGGTGAGGGTAAGGTCGGTGAAGTCCTTGTCGTCGGGGGTGGTGATGGTCGCGGTGACCGGCTCGGGGTGGGTCTCGCCGGTCTGGGGGTCGGTCGCCATGACGACGTCGCCCTCGTGGATGTCCTCGATGGACTTGAGGCTGCCGTCCCCCATCAGCACCTTGGTACCGGTCGGGAAGCTGTTGCGAACGAGCGAGCAGCTGGCGCCAGCAGATTCGTCGGTTTCCTTGGCTACTGCCTTGCTCTCTGTTCCTGCTGCGTCTGTTGCTGTTTCCTTTGCTGCTTTTTCTTCGGCTGCTTTGGCTGCTGCCTTCTCGGCTGCTCGGGCCTCACTTGCGGCAGTCGTGACGGCGGACAGGGCGGTTTCGGCTTCCTTGGCGGCGTGTTCGCCGCTCCGGATGGCGGTGTAGATCTTGTTGATCTCTTTGTAGATCTTGAGGGCTTCGATACCGGCCTTGAGGGCCTTCGCGAGTTTTCCCCACGGCACCATGTTCAGGGCGGTGTTGATGCAGCCCATGACCGCACCCTTGGTGAAGCAGTCGCGGGCGTCGTTGTAGCCGATCAGGTCACCGACTATGTCGACTACCTTGTTCACGAGTTCATCGCGCTTGCGCTTGTTCACGCGGACGACATGGTCTGCCTCTTCGACGGCCTGCCGGGCCTTCTGCACCTCGGCCGTAGGTTTGTCCACGACGTCGACCTGGGTGGTTTCGCCGTGGGAGTCCGTGTGCCAGCCCGCGCACTCGGAGGCCTGGTCGCAGTCCAGTCGCAGGCCGTTGGCGTCGGACGTGTTGATGGGGCTGTTGTTGGCGTACGCGTAGGCGTTCCACTGCTGCGGATCACCGGGGTCGGTGATGGGGTCGGGGCTGATGAAGCGGCCCGTCCTGGGGTCGTACTCGCGGGCACCGAGGAGGGTGAAGCCGGTGGTCTTCTCCTTGGTGCCGCCGACGAAGCCCTTGTTGCCGGCCCAGACGCCCTCTTCTGGCTGGGTGCCGCGATCGTTGCCGAACGGGTCGGTGGGGCGGCGGACGTGGGCGAGGGTGTCCGCGTCGAACTGGACGCCGTTGGTGCCGTGCGGGTCCGCGCCCTGGTAGGCGAGCGTGGAGGTGCCGCTGGTGGTGGTGCGGGTGATGGAGAGGCCGTTGGGTGCCGCGTAGGAGCGGACGTTGGTGACGGCCTTGGTGGTGGTGTCCAGGGTGAGCTGGTCGGCGCCCAGGTTGAGGGTGACCTTGCCGGGGTCCCGGCGGATCAGCTGGTTGCCGGACACGTCGTACAGGTAACTGGTGGCGCCGCTCTGGCCGGTGCCGGTGATCTGGTCGAGCTTGCCCTGGGCGTTCCAGTTCAGCGTCCGGGTGCCCGGGGTGTCGGTGATCGAGGTGGTGTTGCCCGCAGCGTCGTAGGTGTACGAGGTCACCGCGGTGCCGGCCGGGCCGGTCCGGGTGGACTTCATCAGCGCGTGCGGACCACCGGTGCCGCCGCCCGTCTTCGGGTCGGTGGACGGGGTGTTGGGGCCGGTGCCGAAGGTCTGGGTGGTGGTGACGTCCTTGGTCGCGTCGCCGTCGGTGTCCTTCTGGACCAGCTTGGTGCGGTTGCCGATGAGGTCGTACTCGTACTGCTGCCAGTACGGGGCCGGACCCCCGACGCTCGGCTTTCCGGCGTCCACTGACGGCCCGTCGGTGTTGGCGCAGGCGCCGATGCCCGGGACGCTGGGCTGGGGCCTGGTGGTCTGGGTACCGGTGTCGGTCCAGGCCTGGGTGAGCCGCCCGAGGTAGTCGTGGGTGAAGCACTGCAGGTCGGCGACCTCGCCGTCCTGCGCGTTGCGGGCCGAGGTGACCTGGCCGAGCGGGTTGTAGGTGTAGTCGATGCTGTCGACGTGGGCGGTTTCAGCGGTCTGCTTGTCCAGGACCGAGCGGGTGACCCGGCCGGTGGCGTTGTCGATGGACAGCGTGGCGACCACCTGGGCACCCGCGTCACCCACGGTGGTCTGGTACGGGCGGCCGTACGGGTCGTAGCGGACGTCGGCCACGAAGGTCCTGCCGTCGGAACCGACGGTGCTGGACAGTCCTCCGAACTGACCGACGAGATCGGTGGCGAAGGTCAGCTTCTCCCGACGCATCCCGGCCACCGCCGGCAGAGTCGTCGTGGCCAGACGACCCGCGGGGTCATAGGTGTTGTCGGTCTGGTAGATGCCGGCGAGTCCGCCTTCGACTGCCGGGATGGTCGTCTTCGCGCCGGTCTCGCGGTACCCGATGTCGTAGCCGGTGACCTCCGACGTGTAGGCGGCCCCGCTCACTCCGCCGACGTAGCGGGTGGAGGAGGTCGGCTTGCCCTTGGCGAGGGTGTCGAAGGTCCAGGCTGCGACCTGCTTGGCCGGGTCGACCGCCGCACCCTCGTAGGCCGCGACGGTGCGGCCGAGCAGGTCGGTGGCCGTGGTCGCGCTCTTGCCGCGGGAGTCCGTGACGGTGACGAGGTTCTTGCTGTCGTCGTACGTCGTCGTGCCCGTGCCCGAGTCCGGGTCCGTGCTTTTCACCGGACGGCCCAGCAGGTCGTACTCGTACGTCCACCGGTTGCCGGCCGCGTCCTTGCGCCAGATCTCCTTGCCGTCCGGCGAGTAGCCGTAGGTGGTCTCGTCGTACGCGCCGGTCGGGGTGTTGCTCTTGTACTGGCGCAGGGCGACGGTGTTGCCGCGGGCGTCGGTGATGGTCGCGGAGGCGTAGCCGCCGTCCGGCGGGGTGGTGCGGACTTCGTCGGCGCCGACGAAGTCGGTGTGGGTGCGCCACTGCTCGACACCGTAGGACTGGAATATCGAGTCGGTCGTGCGGCCGAGGCCGTCGAACTTCTGGACGGTCTGGGAGGGGATCTTGCCGTCCGGTTCGACACCGCCGTTGGGCAGGAAGAGCTGGCCGCTGGGCTCCGCCTGGTCGTTGTAGTAGGCGGCGCTGGTCTTGGTCTGCCAGCCGTGCGAGTCGAACAGCGCGTCGGTGATCATGCGGCCGTTGGCACCGGAGGGCGTGCTGGCCTGTGTCTGCCGGACCCGGCCGAGGCCGTCGTAGATGGTGTAGCTGGAGGTGTAGGTCGCCTCGCTGGTCTCCATGTTGCCCATCAGTGCCTGGCTGAGTACCTGAGAGGGCGCGTTGGTTCCGTTGACCGAGTACGAGATCTTGCGATTGGGGCGGTCGGGATACGTCGATCGGTCGTTCCCGGGACTCCAGGAGGCCGCGGCCCGGCCGAGGGCGTCGAAGTCCTGCTCGCTGATCCGGCCGTTCTCGTCCTTGATCTTGAGCGGTGAGCCGCGGCCCACGTCGAGGGTGCTGACGGTCTGCCAGCCCATCGGGTTGGTGTGGGTGATCTGCGTGGGCAGTTGCCCGGTGGCCGGGGAGTACTCGGTCCTGGTCTCGGCGCCGGTCGGGTGGGTGGCGTCGGTGCGGGTCGGGTCGACGGTGCTGACGACGCGGCCGTACGCGTCGAAGCTCGCGCGGGCGGTGGTCCGGTAGACCGGCTTGCCCGCGGTGTCGTAGCGCTCCAGGACCTCGGTGGAGGTCTGCTCGGACTTGGCGCCGGCCTGGCCGAGGGGCAGTCCGTCGAAGTACGCCCGGGTGTCGGCGACGGTGTTGTCCTGGGTCGCGGTCCGGCCGCAGGCGCCCTTGAGGACGAGGGTGCGCGAGGCCAGCTGCGTGGGCGCGCCGCCGGGGCCGGTGGCGTACTCGAAGGAGGTGCAGAGCAGTTGCTCGGGGTGGGTCGGGTCGCCGGTGTCGTAGACGGTCAGCGGACGGGCGAACGGTGTCGAGTCGTACGACGTGGAGCGTTCGCGGGTGCGCCAGCCGTCGGCCAGCTTGTCGTGGTTGGTCACCTTGAGGACGTTGACGGCCCGCGCGGTGATGGCCGGCATGCCGCCGGACTGGGCACGGGTGGCGGTGACCGGGCCGATCCACGGGTCGGAGACCACCGTGGAGAGGACCTCGCCGTTCTCTCCGTTGTAGGTGGCCGAGTCGCGGATGAAGCCGACCAGGGCGTTCTCGTCCTTGATCGTGCCGCCGTGGACGTCGGTCACGGACACCTGACGGGTGCTTCCGTTCCTGAGGACGTCACCGTCCATGCCGCGCAGGAACGTGGCGACCGACTTGGTGCGCGGCGACTCGACGTCGCTGCCGCTGCCGGTGAGGGTCGTGACCGTCGCGTACCCGCGGAACTGGTCCCAGGTGCGGGTCTTCGCGTCGGCCATCTCGGAGTCGTTGCGGTGCCAGGCCGCTCCGCCACCGTAGACGTAGTTCGTCACGACCGCGGGCTGGCCGCCGGCGACCGAGTCCTCCTGGGTGACGGACTGCACGACGATCTTGTTGAACCAGTCGTTCACCGGGTCCGGCGCGCTCTGCCCGGGCAGGTACCACTTGACCGGCATGCACGCCATCGTGTTGCCGTCCTCGGAGGCCGGCATCGTCCCGCCGGCCTCGCGCGAGCACTCCGCGGGCCGGTAGACCACGTCGATCAGACCACCGGTCTCGGTGGTGATCTTCTGGATGCGCGGGCGGTTGTACGGCTCGACCGAGGACGACGTGCCGTCCGGAGCGACGATCTGCCCCTTGACGCGGTTGGCGATCTGCAGCGGCTGGAAGGACACCGCCGGCAGGGTGATCGGCGTCCGGTTGTTGACGCCGGTGTGCTGGACCGAGTCCAGCCAGAGCGACGGGGAGGTGCCGTCGCCCGGGTCCTGGAAGGACTGGTTGAGGGCGAAGGAGTCGACCGGGCGGTACTTGGAGCCGTCCCAGACCTCGGTGTCGATCTTCGTGAGGCGCTTGGTGGTCCAGAAGGTGGGCGAGTAAACGGTGCAGTCACCGGTCGCGTCGCAGTTCTGGTCGACCGGGGTGTCCGGCCACCGCTTGGCGTTGTCCTTCGTCCGCTGGGACGGGTCGCAGCCGAAGTCCTTGTCCGGCAGGCAGCGCTCGGCGGTGCGGAACCACACCTGGGCGGCCGGGTTGGCCTTGCCCTTGGCGGCGATCTGGTCGGGCAGGCGCTGGCCGTAGCCCACCCAGGTCGGGTAGGAGGCCCGCTGGTACTGGGTGCGGGGGCCGTTGCCGTTGTTCTGGCCTCCGCCCTTGACGTAGTAGTTCTGCTCCTGCCCGTACCGGTAGGTGATCAGGTTCTGGTGCGGGTCGACGACGTAGTCCAGCGACCACTGCCAGCCCATCTGGTTCCAGGAGCCGGTGGCCGGCGAGCCGGTCTTCAGGCACGGGTCCTGACCGCCGGGCCAGTAGACCGGCAGGGTGGAGACCGAGTTGGCGGCCTGGTCGGTGCCGTCACCCCCGGGAAGGTGGTTGGCGCCGAAGTAGTACTGGGTGCCGTCGACGGTGGTGATCCGCCAGGCCTCGCCGTTCCAGGCCCCGTTGTTCTGCCCGGTCAGCCGCTCGACCTTGGTGCCGTCCTCGCCCTGCAGGTGCCAGTCGCAGGACTTGTCGTCCTTGACCAGCTGGCCCGCGTGGCCCGCGAGCGAGAGCTGGAGCAGGTCGCCGCCCCAGCACTGGTCGCCCGACTTGTCGATGCCGGCGTCCTTGCAGCCCTTGTAGCCGCGGACGATGGAGCCGGGCTGCCAGTCCCAACCCTCGCCGACCCAGGACGGCTGGGCGTTGGTGGAGGCGGTCCTGCCGTCCACGGCCGAGGAGTCGTAGCCGAGCGAGACGTCGGGGGCCGGTCCGGCCAGGGCGGAGGGCAGCTCGACGGTGTAGCCGTAGGTGAAGTTGCCCGCGTTGGAGCCGGCCTGCCAGGAGGCGGACGGGGTGATCGGGGACGCGGTGAAGTCACCGCTGCTGCCCTTGGCTTCCGCCTCGACGGCGAGTGCCACCGCGGGGGCAGCCGCCGCCGCACCCTCGAAGGCGCCCGAGGCGAAGGACTTGGCGGCCTCGGTGGACGCCTGCGGGACGTCGACCTCGGCCACCAGTCGGCCGGTGGCCTCGTCCCGATGGGTCGGCACCGGGGTGCGCGCCTTGCAACCCGCAGCACCCGGGGTCGTCAGCGCGCATCCGGGCAACTGGACGATCCTGGCCCGCGAGGCCCAGTTGGCACCGGCGTTCTTCGCCCAGGGCTGGACGTCGATCCCGACCTGGACCCGTCCCGCCCGCGCGCCGCCGCCGGTGTCGGTGAGGGCGACCAGCGCACCGGCCACGCCGGCCGCCTTGGCCCGGCCCTGATCGGCCAGGTCGACCTGGAGCGCCGGGGAGCCGTCCTCGGCCGGGGCGGCCGACGCGGTCCGGGCGGACTTCGCGCCGGGGGCCGGGGTGATCCAGACCGGCAGGGAGCCGGCCTGGACCGGCTTCGGGGCCGCGGCCGTCGGCGCCGCGTCGGATGCGGCCGGTGCCGACGACGCCTTGGCGCCGGAACCGTCGAGGACGGCGGTGGCCCTACCGGCCGGCGGACTGGAATCAGCCGGTGGCGCCCACTTCTTTCCCGGGTCGGGCTGGTGACCGGCGACCTTGCCGTTCGTGCCCTTCACGGGGTGGGTCTGCGGCACGGGCGTGTTCGGTGGCACCCAGACCTTGGGTGGATCGGGCGCGTGGGTGACCGCCTCGACCGAGGGGATCGTCACCACCGACATGCAGACGGCTAGGGCGGCCGCGACGGCCACTCTCAGGCTGCGCGGGCGCGTGAACACGCGGACGCGACGAGACAATTGATCCCCCCACAGATCACCGGAGCTCGAATCGGGCCGACCTCTCCGGCCCGGACCTCCGGCACCCTAGGGGCATACGACCTATCCGGAACAGGAAGAGTGCATGATCACGCAGTGTGAGGATCATCACCCGGAGAGCAATGCGTGACCCGCCGTGACAACTCGGACACCCTGTCGACAAAACGCTTTGACAGCGAAGCAAATGTGAAGGCAGCGTGCGGCTGACTTCTGCTCACCTCACCTTCGACGACGGGGTCTTCATGTCGAGGCCAAAACCTCCATCTCGTTCAACTCCCGCACGGAGCAAGAGAATTCGGACATTCGGCGCGGCTCTGCTGCCGCTCTCCTGCACAGCGGTCCTCGCCCTCGGTGCGGGTCTGCTCGCGGTGCCCGGTGTCGCCGCAGCGGCGCCCGCCGACCGCAACCACGGTCCTGCCGACACCTCCTGGCCCACACCTCCGCCGCCTCCGGCCAAGGGACAGTCCGACACCCGCGCGACGCAGACCGCAGCGATCCGCACCGCACAGGCGAAGGCGAAGAGCACCGGGAAGCCGGTCGTCGTCGACGCGTTGACCACGGGGAGCAGCCGGACCACGGCCAACCCCGACGGCACGCTGACCAGCGACTCCTCACCGGTGGCGGAACGGGTCAAGAACGCCGACGGCACCTGGCGCGCCGTGGACGCGACCCTCCGGGCCAACGCCGACGGCACGGTCACGCCGATCGCCGTCCCGTCCGCGCTCACCTTCTCCGGCGGGGGGAGCAGTGTGCTGGCCACCATGACGACCGCGGACGGCAGGAAGCTGTCGGTCAAGGCGCCGTTCGCCCTGCCGAAGCCCGAACTCAGCGGGAGCGACGCGCTCTACCGATCCGTCCTGCCGGACGTCGACCTGGAGCTGAGCGCCACCCCCGTGGGTGGATGGCGGCAGGTGCTGATCGTCCGCACCGCACAGGCTGCCGCCGACCCGAAGATCAAGAAGTTGCACCTCGACACCGTCTCCGAGGGGCTGACCGTCAAGGCGGACGGCAACGGCAACCTCACGGCCGAGGACACCGCCGGCAAGGTGCGTTTCACCGCTCCGGCGCCGGTGATGTGGGACTCCGGCACGGCGGGCACCCCCGTCTCCGCGGCTCAGCCCGGCGCCCCGGCCAAGTCCGCCGGGCAGGCCGGACCAGCGGCGGCACCGGCGGCGGACGGCGGCACGACCGCGGCCGGGTCCGACAGCAAGGCTCCCGGCCCCGGCGCCCGGACCGCACCGATCACCACGACCGTCAGCGGCAGCGGCATCGACCTGGTGCCGGACGCCTCGGTCCTCGGGCAGGGCACCGGTCCCTGGTACCTCGACCCGGGCTGGAACCCCAGCGCCGACAACGGCACCCAGGCCTGGGCGCAGGTGCAGTCGGCCTACCCCAAGACGCCGGAGTACAACGGCACCCAGTACGGCCAGGACAGGCCCGGGTCCGGCTACTGCGGGTACATCGACACCGCCCACCGCTGCGAGAAGGAGGGGAAGGAACGCGCCTACTTCCAGGTCGGCCTGAACCCCGTGTTCTGGGACTCGACCGTGCTGAGCGCCAAGCTCTACGCCACCGTCGCCGAGTCGTCCAGTCCCTCGACGTCCACGCCGATGGGCCTCTACTCGACCGGCTCGGGCAACAACAACCCGATCAACCAGTGGACGCGCTGGGAGGCACAGCCCTGCCCGGAGCCCTCCAGCTGCGCCAAGGTCGGCCTGAACTGGATCCAGGGGGCCGGCGGCAAGGAGTTCGACGTCCTCGCCCAGATGACCCAGGCGGCGCGCGAGCACTGGGGCGGGTGGACCTTCATGTTCACCCCCGACGACGAGACCAACAAGTACTACCACCAGCGGTTCTTGAACAGTCCGCACATCGTCGTCACCTACGACTTCGCGCCCGCCGTCGGCAGCCCCGCCACCAGCCCGACGCCCGGCTTCGCCCGTGACGGCGCCTACAGCCAGTGCCAGACCCCCGGTTCGGGCAACCCGTGGGACAACCCGGGCTGGGTCGGGATCAACACCGACATCAACCTGAGCGTCGACACCTGGTCTCCGACCGGCGAACAGCTCTGGACCACGTTCAAGATCTGGGACGACGACGACAACGGCTCCACCCAGCTCCGCGACACCAACTGGGCGGCGAGCTCCGGTCGCAAGAACGTGAGCGTCGGTTCGCTGACCGACGGGCACCAGTACGGCTGGTACGCCGTCACCGAGGACGGCACGCTCGCCAGCGGGAACTCCCCGATGTGCTTCCTGCGCATCGACCGCACCCCGCCGACCGCCCGGATCACCTCCACGGACTTCCCCGAGTCGGGCACCCTGGGTGGGCACCCCAAGCTCGTCGGCCAGGAAGGCGTCTTCACCCTCACCGGCACCGACCCGGCCCCGGCCGGCGGCGGCCGCTCCTCCGGCCTGGCCTGCGCCCGCTGGACCACGGACCCCGTCCAGGCCGCGGCCACCGGATGGAACTGCACCGACGGCGGCAACGTCGTCAAGATGGACGGCGACGGCAGCGTCCAGCTGAACTACACGCCCTGGCACTGGGGGACCAACTTCCTCTACCTGCAGACCCAGGACAACGCCGGCAACATGTCGCAGCCGGTCGCCTACACCTACTTCGTGCCGGGCAACCCCGCCGCCGGCGACCCGGTGATGGGCGACATCGACGGCGACCGCAAGGGTGACGTCCTGCTGCCGGACGGCACCGGCTCCCTGCGCCTGGTGGGAGCGAACACCGACCCGTACGCGGCCCCGAACACCAAGCCCGCCTCGGCCCCCGGCGCGGCGGGCAACCAGGACTGGAGCACCGTCCAGATCACCCACCGGGGTTCGTTCAGCGGTAGGAATGTCGACGACCTGATCGCACACGCCCCGGGATCCCCCAAGCTCTTCCTCTACACCAACGACGACAGGGCCGGGCACCTCGACGGTCAGGCCGCGAACGAGCTGGGCAAGAGCCGCGCGTGCGCGCTGCCCGATGCCACACCGATCGACTGTGCGACCTACGGCAACAGCGCCGACTGGTCCGCGGTCACCCAGATCGCGGCGTTCGGATCGCCCACGGGAGACACGCCCAGGAACCCCGGGACCGTCAGCGCGGGCCTGCCGCGCTCCTCGTTGCTCTTCGTCGAGCACGGTCGGCTGTGGCTCAACCAGCAGGACACGGTGAAGCACCTCGACGGGCCCGCCGTCCTCCTGTCGGACAGTCAGGACTGGGACCACTACGACCTGATCACCCCCGGCCCGTCCAAGGGCACGAACGTCCCCACGGTCTGGGGCCGGTCGAAGAACGACGGCACCGTCCACACCTACCAGTTGGCCAACGGAAGCGCGCCGGGGACCTTCGACGCTTCCGGCTTCGCCGACCCCACGAAGGGCTGGCTGACCAACGGCGTCGACGCCACGTTGTACCCGAAGGTCGGCTCCAACGGTGACGTCACCGGTGACGGTGTCCCGGACCTCTGGGCCGTCGACACCGACAACCAGCTGGTCGCCTGGGCCGGTGTCGGCGCCAAGGCCGCCGACGTCAACAGCGGTCCGACCGTGACCGGGCTGGAGACGAACCCGGTCGTGCTCGGCAACCTCGACCACCCGGTCGGCAACTGGCTGGCCGCACCCGACGGCGGGAACACCGTCAAGGACGGGCAGAAGCGCACGGACGGGACGGCCTCCGGCGTCGGCTGGGTCGGGGACACCGTGGACGGCCGGGCGGTCACCGTGGGCGCCTTCAGCCCCGGCGAGGGCTCGAACATCACCATGTCGGGCCCGGTGGTCGACACCCGCAAGAGCTTCACCGTCTCCACCTGGGCCAAGGCGGGCCCGGCCGGTGGGGTCGTCGCCAGTCAGGAGATGGTCCACGGCAGCAACTTCATGCTGTACACCGACGGCCCCGGGCAGAACTGGAGCTTCGCCCTGGCGTACGCGGACGACGACAACTGGTCGTACGACTTCACCCGCGTGGTGAACTCCAGTGCCCAGACCCGTCCCGGTGTCTGGACCCGGCTGACCGCTTCCTACGACGCGAACACCGGCATGATGGCGCTTTACGTCGACGGCGTGCTCGCCGGCACCGCCGTCCACAGGGCGAGCGCCGGCCCGCCGCCCTCGGGGCCGTTCACACTCGGCCGTTACCGGTACCAGTCGAAGCCGAGCCCGAGCTTCGACGGCAGCATCAGCAGCACCGCCGTCTACCCGTTCGCGGTGGCACCCACCGCGCCGGGCGTCACCGGCACCGTCCGCTCGGCCGTCAACGGCGGCATGTGCATCGACGACACCGGCGCCGGCACCGCCGACGGCACCGCGATCCAGCTCTACGGCTGCCACGGTGGCCCCTCGCAGCAGCTCTCGCTCGGCAACGACGGCACCCTGCGCGTCATGGGTGGGTGCATCGCCCCGCTGAACGCAGGAACCGGCAACGGCACGCCGCTGGAGTTCCACACCTGCGACGGTACGGCGGCGCAGAAGTGGGTGCCGCTGGCGAACAACGCGCTGTACCACCCGGCCTCGGGCCGTTGCCTCGACCTGCCGCAGTGGCTGGCGACCGACGGCGCCCGGCTCGACCTGTGGGACTGCAGCTACGAGGCGAACGAGCAGTGGAGCGTCCCGATGCTGCGGACGGCTGTGCTGCCCGCTCCGCCGCGTTCCTGACACCGTGTCCTGAGTGGCGAGGCAGGGCCCGCTCCGCCGATCGGCGGGGCGGGCCCCGGGGGGCTTCCGGGGCGGGCTTCGGACAGGATTGGAGGAGGGTTCGAGGAGAGTTCGGGGAGGGGCCCTGGAGGGCCCCGCGAGGGGATGAATCGGGGCAAGCTCGGCATAGCCGTCGACGGCGTTGACACCGGGTTGGGTACCTGGTGGGGTTGCTCGCGTTGTGGTCCTGGCCTGGCGAGGAGGCTCCTGTGCAAGCCCGAGTGTCCGTCGCAGCCGGGCGGCGTCTGAGGTCGCAGTTGGAGCAGAGTCCTGCGTTGCGCGAGGTGCTGCAGCACCCGGCGGCGCTGGCCGCGCGGCGGGCGACGGCGCGGACGTGCCGTCAGCTGGCGCCCAGGACGGCGGACCGGCTGATCGCCGACCTCAAGGGGACGGAGCCGCTGCTGGCCTCGGTGCGGGCGGAGCGCGCGGCCGGGCGTCCCGGGCGGCGGGCGATGCAGATCGCGGCCGGGGTGGCGACCGCCGCGGTGGTCGGCGGGCTGTTGGCCGGGCCGCTGCCGTCGGCGGCGTACGCGGCCACGCCGGGGCCGGACGTGGTGTCCACCGCGCCGCAGACGCCGCTGGGGAGCGTGACCGACCCTCAGGTGTTCCCGCGGCCGCAGGAGAAGACGGTGGCGGGCAAGGCGGTCGTGGTGCCGGGCGCCGTGACGCTGGTGGCCTCGCCGAAGGCGGACATCGGCGCGGTCCTGGCCGTCCGTGAGGTGCTGAACGTCGCCGGGGCGACCGAGGTGACGCCGCAGGCGGACGGCGGGACGCCGGCCGCCGGCTCGCTGGTGGTGTACGTCGGCGGGCCCTCGGAGGGCGCCGACGGCGAGGTGGACCGCGTGCTGCGGCAGCTGAGCGCCGCGGCCGGCGGCAAGGAGGGCACCGCGCCCTCGACCGCGAACCTGCCGGCCGGCGGGTACGTGCTGTCGGCCGGTCAGCTGCCCGCCCAGGGCGGCGGGACGTACGGCGCCGTGGTGCTGGCGGGCACGGACTCCACCGGGACCTTCTACGCCGCGCAGAGCCTGCGCCAGCTGCTCGCCGCCGTGCCGGCCGGGCAGGGGCAGGCGGCGGGCGCGAACGGGCTCGGCCTGCCCGGGATCACGCTGCGGGACTGGCCGAGCGGCGCGCCGGTGCGCGGCACCGCCGAGGCGTTCTACGGCACCCCGTGGACGGCGCAGCAGCGGCTGGACCAGGTCGACTTCCTCGGCCGCTCCAAGCAGAACTTCTACCTCTACGCCCCCGGTGACGACCCGTACCGGCTCTCCCGCTGGCGCAACGCCTACCCGGCCGCGCAGGCGGACGAGCTGCGCGAGCTGGCCGACCGGGCGCGGCGCAACCACGTCACGCTCGGCTACGCGATCGACCCGGGGCAGTCCCTCTGCTTCAGCTCCGGCAAGGACGTGGACGCGCTGGTGGCCAAGCTGGACGGGCTGCGCAAGCTCGGCTTCAGCGCCTTCCAGCTGCAGTTCCTGGACGTCAGCTACGACGAGTGGCACTGCGGCGACGACCGCGACGAGTACGGCACCGGGCCCGCCGCGGCCGCCAAGGCGCAGGCCGAGCTGGTGAAGAAGGTGCAGGACCGGCTGATCGCCCGGAACCCGGGGCTGGCGCCGCTGTCCGTCGTCCCGACCGAGTACCACCAGCAGGGGGCCACGCCGTACCGCAAGGCGCTGGCCGCGGCGCTGCCGGCGAACGTGCAGGTCGCCTGGAGCGGGGTCGGGGTGATCCCGGAGAAGATCACCACCGCTCAGGCCTCCGACACCGCGGACCTGTACGGGCACCCGCTGGTCACCATGGACAACTACCCGGTCAACGACGCCAGCCCGGACCGGCTCTTCCTCGGCGCCTACACCGGGCGCGACCCGGGGGTGGCCACCCGCTCGGCGGTGATGCTGACCGGTGCGATGCAGCAGCCGATCGCCTCGCGGATAGCCATCGCCACGGCCGGCGACTTCGCCTGGAACCCCGTCGGCTACAAGTCGGACGAGTCCTGGCAGGCGGCCGTGCGCACGCTGGCCGGGCCGACCGGCGCCGCCGCGACGCCCGCCGGGACGGCGCTGCCCGCCGTCACCGCGCTGGCCGGCAACAGCATCTCCTCCCCGCTGTCCAAGCAGGAGTCCGGCTACCTGACGCCGCTGCTCGACCGCTTCTGGGCGGCCGCCGAGCCCACCTCCGGCGCGGCACCCGACCTCGCCAGGCTGATAGAGGCCGCCGCCCCGCTGCGGGACGCCTTCGCCGCGATGGCCACCGCCCAGCAGACGCTGGCCGGCACCCCGGCCACCGCCCAGCTGGCCGGCGAGGCCGCGCCGTGGCTGGGCCCGCTGCGCGACTACGGGCTGGCCGGGCAGGCCGCCCTGAACATGCTGCTCGCCCAGCACGGCGGCGACGGCGCGGCCGCCTGGAAGGCCCGGGTGGAGCTCAACCGGCTGCGCGAGCAGCTGGACCGGTCCCCGGCCACCATCGGCGCCGGGGTGCTCGCCCCGTTCCTGGACCGCGCCGTCCGCGCCGCCGACAACTGGGCCGGCGTGGTCAGCGGTGGGGTCACCGCGACCACCACCCTGGGCACCGCCCAGGACCACCTGCCCGCGCTGATGGCCGACGGCGTGGCGGACACCTTCTACTGGAGCTCGGCTCCCCCGCAGCCCGGCGACGCGGTCGGCCTGGACCTCGGCGCGGGCCGCCCGGTGAGCGGCGTGACCGTGCTGATGGGCAGCTGGGGCAACGGCCCGGACGCCCGGACCGCCGTGGACGACTACATCCGCGACGGCGTGCTGGAGTACTCCACCGGCGAGGGCGGCTGGAAGCAGCTCGCCGTCGTCAAGAACCAGAAGACGGTCAGCGCCCAGCTCCCGCCGGGCACGATCGTCCGGGCGGTGCGGCTGCGGGCCACCGCCGCGCAGAAGACCGCCGTCGCGGTGCGCGAGTTCACCGTCACCGCCCCGGACGAGTCCCCGGCGAGCGTCACCGGCGGGCCCGACGCGCTGCCCGGCTCCTCCGCCGCCGCGGTGCTGGACGGCAACCCGGACACCGCGTACCGGGCCGCCAAGGCGCCGACCGCGCAGGACGAGCCGCTGACCGTGGAGCTCGGCGCCGCCCGCCCGCTGGACCGGCTCACCGTGCTGACCGACCCGGGCGTGCGCGCCACCGCCACCGTCGCGGTGCGCCGCGCCGACGGCACCTGGGCGGACATCGGCACCGTGGTGCCCGGCTACAACGAACTGCCGGCCGGCGGGCAGGTGGCCGACGCGTTCCGGCTGACCTGGCGGCCCGGCGGCGACCCGCCGGTCGTCAACCAGGTGATCCCCTGGTACGCGGACGCCCCGGCGGCCCGCCTCAGCCTGTCCGACCCCGCCATGGACGTGGTCACCGGCGCGGCCGCGCCGGTCAAGACCCAGGCCACCGTGGAGGCCGGCCGCCCCGAGGGCACCACCGGGGAGCTGCGGGCCGAGGTGCCGGTCGCCGCCAAGGGCCTGACCGTGACCCCGGCCGGCCCGGTGACCGTGCCGCGCGGCGGCCGGGTGGGCGTGCCGCTGCAGGTCGCCGCCGCGCCGGGCACGCCGTCCGGGACGTACCAGGTGCCGGTGCAGTTCGTGTCCGGGGCGACCAGCGTCAAGCAGGTGCTCCAGGTGCACGTGGTGCCGCCGACCGGCGGGCCGGACCTGGCCCTCGGCGCCAAGGCCACCTCCTCGGGCGACGAGACGTCGAACTTCCCGGCCTCGGCGGTCACCGACGGCGATCCGAAGAGCCGTTGGTCCTCGCCGGCCAAGGACGACGCCTGGGTGCGGTTGGAGCTGCCGCAGGCGACCCGGCTGGGCGCGGCGGTGCTGCACTGGCAGGCCGCGTACGCCGCGGCGTACAAGATCCAGGTCTCGGCGGACGGGACCTCCTGGACGGACGCGGCGACGGTGGACAACGGCAAGGGCGGCGACGAGACGGTGCGCTTCGACGCGCCCGGCGTCCGGTTCGTCCGGGTCCAGGGCGTGGCGCGGGCGACGAAGTACGGCTACTCGCTGTGGGGCGTCGAGCTGTACGCGGTGACCCCGCCGGCCCAGCCGCAGCCGCCGGCCGGCCAGCCGGGGCAGCCCGCTCAGCCGGGTCAGCCGGGTGGTGCGCCGGCCGCTCCCGCGACTCCTCCGGCGACGCCCGCGAAGCCGTAGCCGGCCGCGGGCCCCGAGAACGCGGCGGGCCGCCGTGCTCCCCGCTGCGGGGGGCGCGGCGGCCCATGAGGCGCGTACCGACGGTGTGACGGGCGGGCCCTTGTGTCGCTGGGGTCAGGCGGAGAGCGGTTCGGGCTGTTCGCCGCGGCGGACGGGGGCGGGGTGGGCGCCGTGCGCCCGGCCGATCGGTACCGAGTGGTTGGGCTCGGTATGGTCGTGGTGCTCGTACTCGCCCCACTGCGGGGCGCGCAGCTGGTCGCCGCCGCCGTAGGGTTCCAGGTAGGGGCGCCAGCGCGGGTCCTTGATGCCGGTGCCGATGATCCGCCAGGCGAGTCCGCTGGGCGGTGCGGGTGGGCGCTTCATCCGCCACCCGAGTTCGGTGAGGTGACGGTCGGCCTTGGTGTGGTTGCAGCGGCGGCAGGCTGCCACCACGTTGTCCCACCGGTGCTGGCCGCCCCGGCTGCGCGGGATCACGTGGTCGACGCTGGTGGCGGCGGCCCCGCAGTAGACGCAGCGGCCGTGGTCGCGGGCGAACAGCGCCCGGCGGGTGAGCGGGACGGGCCCGCAGAACGGGACCCGGACGAAGCGGGTCAGACGGACGACGGACGGCGCCGGAAGGGCGCTGGTGGCGCTGTGCAGAGTGACTCCCGTGTCCTCCAGGCTGACCGCCTTGTGGTTGAGGACCAGGATGAGTGCGCGGCGCATCGATACGACGCCGAGTGGCTCGTAGGACGCGTTGAGGACCAGGACATGCGGCACGGATGCCTCCTTGGACGCCTGCGGCGCGTGGCTCGCGCCGGGACGAGCGGTTGGATCGCACAACGAGTGCGCGATCTCCCCCAGTGTCGCCTTACGCCTTTGTACGGCGCCACCACTCCTGTGTAACGGACCTGCCGTGAACTTAGGGTGTGGTCTCTGTCATAACCGGTATGCCCGGGGAAGGTCGACTTGCACCCGGGTGCCGCCCGGGCCCGGCCGGTGGCCCTCCCGGGGGACGGATCGGCCGGTCGGAGCAGTGTCCGGCCGGGTCACGGCGGCTTTCGGGGCGGGGTGCGGGGGGAGCGCACCGGGGTGTTGACGGGGCGTCCGGGCCCTTCCGTACGCCCTCGGGAGGCTTCGCGCGAGGCGGCCGACGGCGTTCGGCGTGTTCGGCGGCGGATAGGCTAAGGCGACGGTCCGCGGGCCGCTTGCCGGCGGTGCGGGCCCGCCACGCACCCAGCAAGGAAGGTCCGCACGTGTTCAGCTCCGGCGCCACCGGTCTGTCCGACGCGTCCCCGACGCCCTCCGTCCCGACGCCGACCCCCAGCCCCACCGCGCAGCTGCCGAACCTGGACCTGCGGATCCCGACCAGCGCGCAGGAGGTGTCGGACACCACCAAGCAGGCCGCCGGCTGGTTCGACACGCACTGGCAGAGCTGGCTGGCCTCGGGCCTGCGGATCGTCTTCATCGTGGTGCTGGCGATGGTGCTGCGGGCCGTGGTGCGCAAGCTGATCACCCAGCTGATAGGGCGGATGGCGCGCAGCCCCGAGCACCAGGAGGAGAGCCGGCTGGGCGGGCTGCTGGCCAACACCGGGGTGGTGAACCCGGAGCGGCGCCAGCAGCGCTCGGAGGCGATCGGCTCGGTGCTGCGCAGCGTGGCCTCCTTCACGATCCTGGGCACGGCGGCCCTGATGGTGCTCTCCGCGCTGGGGGTGAACCTGGCGCCGCTGCTGGCGAGCGCCGGTGTGGCCGGTGTGGCGATCGGTTTCGGCGCCCGCAACCTGGTCACGGACTTCCTCTCCGGGGTCTTCATGATCATGGAGGACCAGTACGGCGTCGGCGACGAGATCGACACCGGGGTGGCCACCGGCACGGTGCTGGAGGTCGGCCTGCGGGTGACCAAGCTGCGCGGCGCGAACGGCGAGATCTGGTACATCCGCAACGGCGAGGTGAAGCGGATCGCCAACATGAGCCAGGGCTGGTCGACGGCCTCGGTGGACGTCCAGGTCGCGTACAAGGAGGACCTGCTGCGGGTCGAGGACCTGATCCGGCAGTCCGCCGAGGAGCTGGCCAAGGAGACGCCGTACGACGAGCTGGTCTGGGCGCCGGTGTCGATCCTGGGCGTGGAGTCGGTGGCGGCGGACTCCCTGATGCTGCGGGTCGAGGCCCGGACCGCACCCGGCAAGGCGGCGGTGGTCTCCCGGGCGCTGCGCCAGCGGCTCAAGACGGCCTTCGACGGGGCCGGGATCAAGGTCAAGGAGGAGGCCCCGACGGCCGCGGCCGCGGCGGCGGCCGCCGTGGCCGCCGCGGTGATCGCGCCGGCGCAGGCCCCCGCGATCGAGCAGGTGGCGCCGTCCGCGTTCGCCGACCCGAACTCGGCCGGGTTCAAGGCCGCCGAGCCGATCCCGGTGCCGAAGCCGGAGCCGGCCCCGTAGGCCCCGTAGGCCCTGTAGGCCCTGTAGCGGAGACGGCTCCCCGCAGAGGGGACGAGAGCCCCGCCCCGGCACCGTGGGGGCGGGGCTCCCTGCTGCCGGTAACGCTTCGGCATCCTCCGTTCCACCGACCATTGACACCCCGCTGACGCGGCCCTTACGGTCCTTCCCAAGCGACTGGAAAGTTTCCTAACAGTTCGCCCGAAGCTCGCACCCGTCCCCACGGACGCCGCCCGAGAGCCACCCCGACGTCCCCCGGCGGCAACCCCGACCAGCCGAAAGAGGAGGATTCCGGGCATGACCAAGAGCACCGCCAAGGCCCCCCTCGCCGGCACCCCGAGCCTCCTGCGGGCCATCAACGACCGCGCCGCCCTCGAACTCCTGCTGGAGAACGGCCCGCTCTCCCGCACCCGGATCGGCACGCTGACCGGGCTCTCCAAGCCCACCGCCTCCCAGCTGCTGGCCCGGCTGGAGGCGGCCGGGCTGGTCGTGCCGGTCGGCACCACGGCGGGCGGGCCGGGGCCCAACGCCCAGCTCTACCAGGTGAATCCGGCCGCCGGGTACGTCGCCGGCCTGGACGTCACCAACACCGGGATCCGGGTCGCGGTCGCCGACATCACCGGCACCACGCTGGCCGAGCACGCCGTCGGCACCAAGGGCGTGCCGGCCGCCGAGACCGTCGCCAGGGTCGCCTCCGCCGTCGCCGAGGCGGTCCGGGCCGCCGGGCTCGCCGAGGGCAGCCTGCGCACCGTCGCGATCGGCGTCGGCGGCGCCCCCGACCCGGTCACCGGCAAGCTGCGCTACGCCTCCCACCTGCCCGGGTGGCACTCGCCGCGGCTGGTCGAGGAACTGTCCGAGGCGATCGGCGCGCCGGTGTCGATCGAGAACGACGTGAACCTGGCCGCCGTCGCCGAGCAGGCCTCCGGTGCGGCGGCCGGCTTCGAGGACTTCGTCCTGCTCTGGGCCGAGGCGGGCGTCGGCGCCGCGATCGTGATCGCCGGGCGGCTGCACCGCGGCTTCACCGGCGGCGCCGGGGAGGTCGGCTACATGCCGGTGCCCGACTCCCCGGTCGAGTGGGACTCCCGCCGCCGCAAGTTCGGCGGGTTCCAGGCCCTGGTCGGCGCGCCCGCCGTCCGGGCCCTGGCCCGCGAGCACGGGCTCGGCGCGCCCACCGCCGAGGAGTCGGTGGCCAGGGCCCTGGCCACCCCGGGCGCCGGCGACGCCTTCCTCGCCGCGCTGGCCGGGCGGCTCGCCGTCGGACTGACCGTGATCGTCTCGGTCGTCGACCCTCAGCTGGTGGTCCTCTCCGGCGCGGTGCCGAGCGCCGGCGGCGAACGCCTGCGCGCGCTCGTCGAGGACGAACTGGCCAGACTCTCCATCGCCCGGCCGGAGGTGAGGAGCAGCGCCCTGCCCGGCTCCCCCGTCCTGCTCGGCGCCCTGCAACGTGCCCTGTCGGACGCCCGCGAGGCGGTCTTCTCCACCCACTGACGCTCCCGCCCACCGACGCTCCCCCGCACCCACCTCTCCCCGACCCCCGAACGCGGGACCCGAGGCGACGAAGCCCGCCCGCGCACTTCCAGGAGGACCTCCCAGTGCACGCCACCACCTCCCGCAGAGGCCGCCGCACGATCGCCGCCGTCGCCGGCAGCGCCGTCCTGGCCCTGCTCGCCACCGCCTGCACCGGTTCCAGCGACTCGGGCGGCAACGACGACTCGGCCAGCGGCAAGGACGTCACCATCACCTTCTGGCACGGCTGGAGCCAGGACAACGAGACCAAGGCGATCGACGACAACATCGCCGCCTTCGAGAAGGCCCACCCCAACATCCACGTCAAGGCCGTGGGCAACATCCCGGACGACAAGGTCAACCAGGCCCTGCGGGCCGGCGGCGACGACGCACCGGACGTGGTCTCCTCCTTCACCACCAACAACGTCGGCATGTTCTGCTCGACCAAGGCCTTCGTCGACCTCAAGCCGCTGCTCCAGAAGAGCGGCATCGACCCGGCCAAGACCTTCCCGGCCGCGATGCTCGACTACACCCAGTTCCAGGGCAACCAGTGCTCGCTGCCGTTGCTCGGCGACGCGTACGGCCTGTACTACAACAAGAAGGCCTTCGCCGAGGCGGGCATCGCCCACCCGCCCAAGACCTTCAGCGAGTTCGCCGCGGACGCCGCCCTGCTGACCAAGGCCGACGGCGACTCGTACAAGCAGCTCGGCTTCATGCCGCTGTACCACGGCTACGAGTCCACCACCGAGCACTACCTCGGCCAGTACGGCCCCACCTACTTCGGCCCCGACGGCAAGTCGAACCTCGCCACCGACCCGAAGGTCGCCGCGATGCTCAAGTGGCAGAAGGGCCTGGTCGACCAGCTCGGCGGCTACGACAAGCTGGAGAAGTTCCGCGCGACCTTCGGCGAGGAGTTCAGCGCCAAGAACCCCTTCCACACCGGCCAGGTCGCGATGGCCCTGGACGGCGAGTGGCGCACCGCCTCGCTCGCCGCGAACAAGCCCGACTTCGAGTGGGGCACCGCCGCCTTCCCGGTGCCGGACGACCAGGCCGACACCTACGGCCGCGGCTACCAGACCGGCACCATCGTCGGCATCGCCAGCACCAGCAAGAAGCAGGCTGCGGCCTGGGAGCTCGTCAAGTACCTGACCACCGACACCGACGCGGTCGTCGGCTTCGCCAACGCGATCCACAACGTGCCCAGCACCTTCGCGGCGCTCGACTCGCCGAAGCTGGTCAGCGACGACAACGTCAGGACCTTCCTGGACATCGCCAAGAACGCCCACTCCGGCACCACCCCGCCGGCCGTCAACGGCAGCGGCTACATCAGCTCGCTGCAGAACCTGGGCTACGACTACGAGTCCGGCAAGCAGACCGACCTGCAGGCCGGTCTGGCGGCCACCGCCAAGCAGATCGACACCGACATCGCCCAGGCCAAGTAAGCGCCCGCGAACGGCCCACGGAGCTCCCATGTCACTCGCGTTCGGCACCCGCAAGGAGAGCGGCGGCAACGCCGGCGCCGGACCGGCCGGCCCGGCGGCGCCCTCCACGCAGCACCTGCTGCGCCGGAAGCGCCGCCGGGAGGCGGCCCGCACCCTCGCCTTCCTCTCCCCCTGGCTGATCGGGTTCAGCGTCTTCTTCGTCTACCCGCTGGTCTCCACCGCCTACTTCTCCTTCACCCAGTACAACGGCTTCGGCCAGCCGACCTTCAACGGCCTCAAGAACTGGGACTACGTCCTCGGCCAGCTGCCGACCTTCTGGCAGGGCCTGCGCAACACCCTGTGGCTGGTCGTCGTCATGGTGAGCCTGCGGGTCGCCTTCGGCCTCGGCATCGGGATGCTCATCACCAGGGTCAAGACCGGCGCCGGCTTCTTCCGCACCGTCTTCTACCTGCCGTACCTGGCCCCGCCGGTGGCCGCGACCGTGGCCTTCGCCTTCCTGTTCAACCCCGGCACCGGCCCGGTCAACCACCTGCTCGGCGAGATCGGCCTGCCGCAGCCCGGCTGGTTCGCGTCCCCGGACTGGTCCAAGCCCGCGCTCACCCTGCTCGCCATGTGGGGCGTCGGCGACCTGATGGTCATCTTCATGGCCTCGCTGCTCGACGTCCCCAGGGAGCAGTACGAGGCGGCCGAGCTGGACGGCGCGAGCCCGTTCCAGCGGTTCCGGTACGTCACGCTGCCGAACATCTCGCCGATCATCATGTTCGCGGTGGTCACCGGGGTGATCCAGACCATGCAGTACTACACCCAGGCGATCGTCGCCGGGAAGGTCGCCAGCGGCATCGCGGGCAACTCCGGCCAGCAGTTCGAACCGGGCTACCCGGGCGGCTCCACCTGGACCCTGCCGCAGATGGTCTACAACCTGGGCTTCCAGCGCTTCAACTACGGCGCGGCCTGCGTCGTCGCCCTGGTGCTGTTCGCCATCTCGATGGCCGTCACCTCGATCCTGCTCCGCCGCCGGTCCGGCTTCCTGGCGAGCGACGACTAACGGGCCAGTGAGGACCTGATCATGACTCTCGGCAACACGCTCACCGAGGCGCCGGCCCCGGCCGGCCCCACCCGCCCCGGCCGGCCCGGCAGCCCCGCGGCCCGGGCCGCCCGGCGCCGCGCCCTGCTCCACTGGGTGGCCGTCCACTCGCTGGCCATCGCCGCCGCGCTGTTCTTCCTGCTGCCCTTCGTCTTCGTGCTGCTCACCTCGCTGATGGACGACCAGCAGGCGCTCACCACCGACTACTGGCCCACCCACTGGGAGTGGGGCAACTACGGCAAGGTGTGGAACACCCCCGGCTTCCTCACCTGGTGGCGCAACACCCTGCTCTACGCCGGCGCGGGCACGCTGCTGACCGTCGTCTCCAGCCTGCCGGTCGCCTACGCGCTCGCCAAGTTCCGCTTCCGGGGCCGCAACCTCGCACTGATGGCGGTCATCGCGATGATGATGCTGCCGCCGCAGGTCACCGTCATCCCGATGTACCTGTTCTGGGCCAAGCAGATGGGCATGAGCGGCTCGCTCTGGCCGCTGATCATCCCGATGGCCTTCGGCGACGCGTTCTCCATCTTCCTGCTGCGCCAGTTCCTGATGACCATCCCCCGGGAGTACATCGAGGCCGCCCGGATCGACGGCTGCGGCGACCTGCGCACCCTGCTGCGGGTGGTCCTGCCGATGGCCAAGCCGGCCATCGCCGCGGTCGCGCTGTTCCAGTTCTTCTACTGCTGGAACGACTACTTCGGCCCGCAGATCTACGCCAGCAACAACCGCGAGGCCTGGACCCTCTCGTACGGGCTGGAGTCCTTCAAGGCCGCCCACCACACCAACTGGAACCTCACCATGGCCGCCACCCTGCTGGTGATGGCACCGGTGATCGTCCTCTTCTTCTTCGCTCAGAAGGCCTTCATCGAAGGCGTGACACTGACAGGGGTCAAGGGCTGATGTCCGCACCGAAGACGTCCGGAACCACCGCGCTCAAACTCGCCGTCGTCGGCGGGGGTTCGACGTACACCCCGGAGCTGATCGACGGCTTCGCACGGCTGCGCGACACCCTGCCGATCGGCGAACTGGTGCTGATCGACCCGGCCGCCGAACGGCTGGAGCTGATCGGCGGCCTCGCCCGGCGGATCTTCGCCCGACAGGGGCACTCCGCAGCCGTCACGGTGACCACGGACCTGACGGCGGGCGTCGCGGACGCCGACGCCGTCCTGCTGCAACTGCGCGTCGGCGGGCAGGCGGCGCGCAACCAGGACGAGACCTGGCCGCTGGAGTGCGGCTGCGTCGGGCAGGAGACCACCGGCGCCGGCGGGCTCGCCAAGGCGCTGCGCACCGTCCCGGTGGTGCTGGACATCGCCGAGCAGGTGCGCCGGACCAACCCGGACGCCTGGATCGTCGACTTCACCAACCCGGTCGGCATCGTCACCCGGGCCCTGCAGACCGCCGGCCACAAGGCCGTCGGGCTCTGCAACGTCGCCATCGGCTTCCAGCGCAGGTTCGCCGCGCACCTCGGGGTGGACCCGGAGCTGGTGCGGCTCGACCACGTCGGGCTCAACCACCTGACCTGGGAGCGCGGGGTGACCCTGCTGGACGCCCCGGGCGCGGCCGGCGGGCGGGAGGTGCTGCCGGAGCTGCTCGGCGGCTTCGGCAAGGAGATCGCCGAGGACCTGCACCTGCCGCAGGCCGTCATCGAGCGGCTCGGGGTCGTACCGTCCTACTACCTGCGGTACTTCTACCAGCACGACGCGGTGGTCGCCGAGCTCAGGGAACAGGGCTCGCGGGCCGCGCAGGTCGCCGGGATCGAGCGGCAGCTGCTGGAGCTGTACGCCGACCCGACCCTGGACACCAAGCCCGAGCTGCTCGGCAAGCGCGGCGGCGCCTTCTACTCGGAAGCCGCCGTCCAGCTGATCGCCGCCCTGCTCGGGACCGGCGGCGGGACCTCCGTGCAGGTCGTCAACACCCGCAACGACGGCGTGCTGCCCTTCCTGCCGGACGACGCCGTCATCGAGGTGCCCGCCGAGGTCGACGCCCACGGCGTGCGCCCGCTGCCGCAGCGCCCGCTGGAGCCGCTGTACGCCGGCCTCGTCGCCGCCGTCACCGCGTACGAGCACCTCGCCCTGGACGCCGCGCTGCACGGCGGGCGCGACCGGGTCTTCGACGCGCTGCTCGCCCACCCGCTGGTCGGCCAGATCGAACTCGCCGACCGGCTCACGGACCGACTGCTCGCCCACAACCGCGAGCACCTCGCCTGGGCCTGACCCGGCCCGCGGTACCGGCCCGCGTCCCGCACGGAGAGCGCGGGCCGGCACTGCGAGGAGACCGCCCACACCCGGCCGCCCACACCCGGCCGGGCACCCCCGGCCGACGACTTCCCGGCCGGGCCACGTACGAGCCGCGGGGACCCGATGACCCACCAGCCCGAACCACTCCTGCCCGGCGTACTCGCCATCGACGCAGGGAACTCCAAGACCGACGTCGCCCTGATCGGCGTCGACGGCAGCGTCCTCGGCACCGCCCGCGGCGGCGGCTTCGCCCCCCAGCGGATCGGCGGCGCCGCGGCCGTCGCCGGCCTCGCCCCGCTCGTCCGGCAGGCCGCAGCCGAGGCCGGCCACCCGACCTGGAACGGCGTGCTCACCGGCCACGTCAGCGCCTGCCTCGCCAACGCCGACCTGCCGGTCGAGGAACAGGCCCTGCACGACGCCCTCGAAGCCCACCCCTGGGGCGTCACCAACACCGTCGTCAACGACACCTTCGGCCTGCTGCGCGCGGGCACCGACGGCCCGCGCGGCGTCGCGGTCGTCTGCGGCGCCGGGATCAACTGCGTCGGCCTGCTGCCGGACGGCCGCACCGCCCGCTTCCCCGCCCTCGGCGAGCTCACCGGCGACTGGGGCGGCGGCGGCGGCCTGGCCATCACCAGCATGTGGCACGCCGTACGGTCCGAGGACGGCCGCGGCGGGCCGACCGCCCTCGCCCGCGCGATCGCCGACCACTTCGGCCTGCCCAGCGCCGGCGCCGTCGCCGAGGCCGTCCACCTCGGGCAGCTGTCGAGCGACCGGCTGCACGAACTCGTCCGGGTGCTGTTCGCGGTCGCGGGCGACGGGGACGCCGTCGCCCTGGAACTGATCGACCGCCAGGCCGACGAGATCGTCCGGCTCGCCGTGGTCGCCCTGAGACGGCTCGACCTGCTGGACTCCCCCACCCCGGTCGTGCTCGGCGGCGGCGTGCTGGCCTCCGAACAGCCGCTGCTGCTCGACAACGTGAAGGGCCGCCTCGCGCAGGCCGCACCACTGGCCGAACCCCGGGTCGTCGTCGCGCCGCCGGTGCTGGGCGCGGCACTGCTCGGACTGGACCACCTGAAGGCGGGCGCGCAGGCGCAGGCCCGGCTGCGCGAGGCCTACGAGGGACCGCGGCCGGTCGCGGCCTGACCCGGCGTCAACGAACTTCCCTCCTCCGCCGGATCCGCACGTCCGGCGGAGGAGGGAACCCATGCTCCCGGTCGTCCTCGTACGGCCCGAGTACCGGCGGACGCCGCCGCCCGGGGAGACTGGTGCCATGGCCGTGCCCCGCAACCTCCTCGCCGCCGCCCTGCTGGCCTGCGGCACCGCAGCCGCGCTCACCGGCTGCACCCCCGCCGACTCCCGCCCGACGGTGGCCGCCGCCTCCGCCGCGGCGGTCGCCGGCGAGGCGGCGGACGACCTGCTGGACGAGGACGACGAACTCCTGGGCGAGGAGGAGGACGTCGAGGAGGCCTACTCCCCCGCGGCCGACCCGTCCGCGGCCGACCCCTCCACCGCCGACCCCTCTCTCCCGGCTCCGTCCGGCCCGGCCCCCGGCTGCACGGCACCCACGGAGCTCCCGGGCCACGAGGTCCTCGTCGTCGTGGCCGCCGGCCCCGCCGCACTCACCGCCCAGCCGGCCCGCTTCACCTGCGGCCCCGCCCGCTACGCCCCCACCGGCACCCCCGTCCACTACGGCTTCGCGGCGGCCGGCGTGGCGGCGACCCTGGTCGACCGCCCGCACGACGAGCCGGCCAGGGCGGTCCCGCTGACGGAACTGGTCGCCCACCTCGACGACTGCCTGGCGGAGCGGGACCCCGCGCCCCCGTACGGGTGCCACGGGAACGCGTACGACGTGGTGCTGGACTCCCACGGGCGGATCATGCGGATCGGCGAGGTCGGGCGGCCGTAGGGCGGGCGGTGGCGGCAGGGCGGGCGACCGGCGGGCAGGGCGGGCGGCAGCTCGGAAGGCGGCTCACGGCGGCATACGGTGTAGAACATCCCCGCAACTGTTGACATTCGGCTGAGCTACGCGCGTCAGCAGCTCGGCAGCTGGGGACTTTTGACGTTCCATACCTCCGCGTGGGCCGCCCTTGGGGCTGGTCTTACTCTCAGCCTCGTTGACCCGGTTTCGGCGGCTCTGCTTTGCTTCCGGCGGTCGACGGTGCGCCGGTCCCCCATCCCCTCTTCGCCGGCCGCCCCTGACGGGCGGTCCGCCGCTCCGGCCTGCCGTCGTCGCCCCGCTCGTCCCCCCACAGCGCCGCCGCGTCCCCACCCGGGTGCGGCCGGCGCGAGAGAGGAACCCTCACGATGGGCATCTCCCCCACCTCCCGCCGGATGCGTGTCCGGGCCTTGACCGGGCTCAGCGCGCTGGCCCTCGCCGTCACCGGCTTCGCCGCTCCGGTCGCCCAGGCCGACCAGCCGGGCGGCGAGTTCGCCGGGAACTCCCACCCGTACCGGCACGGCGCCCACCCGACCAAGGAGGCCGGCAACTCCGCCACCGCACGGACCAGCAACCTGAAGTACGGCGGCGCCGTGGACGGCATCGGCGTCACCACCGGCGCCCCCGCGGTCTACCTGGTCTTCTGGGGCACCCAGTGGGGCACCCAGGGCACCGACGCCAACGGCTACACCACCCTCACCGGCGACCCGAAGGGCATCGCCGTCCGCGCGCAGCAGCTGTTCAAGGGGCTGGGGACCGACAACGAGACCTGGTCCGGCGTCATGACGCAGTACTGCGAGGGCGTCGCCAAGGGCGCGACCAGCTGCCCGGCCACCGCCGCGCACGTCGGCTACCCGACCGGCGGCGCGCTGGCCGGCGTCTGGGTGGACTCCTCGGCCGCCGCCCCGGGCCAGGCCACCGGCAACCAGCTCGCCGCCGAGGCCGTCAAGGCCGCCGGGCACTTCGGCAACACCACGGCCGCGTCCAACCGCAACGTCCAGTACGTGGTGCTCTCGCCCACCGGCACGCACCCGGACGGCTTCAACACCCCGAACGGGGGCTTCTGCGCCTGGCACGACTGGAACGGCGACACCACGCTGACCGGCGGCGCCGCCCCGTCCCCGTACGGCGACGTGGCGTTCACCAACGACCCGTACGTGACGGACATGGGCGCCTCCTGCGGCCAGAACTACGTCAACAGCGGCAGTGCGGGCACGCTGGACGGCGTGACCATCGTGTACGGCCACGAGTACTCGGAGACCGTCACCGACCAGAACCCGGCCGGCGGCTGGACCGACTCGACCGGGTACGAGAACGCCGACAAGTGCGCCTGGAAGGGCACCGGCGGGACCGGCGGCGCGCAGAACGTGACCTTCGCGACCGGGTCGTTCGCCATGCAGGGCACCTGGTCGAACGCGGTCAGCGGCTGCCAGATCTCGCACGCGATCGTCCACTGACGCCAGCGGTGCGTTGAGGCGCCGGCATGTCGAGGTGCCGGGGCGGGCCGTGCGGGCCCGCCCCGGCGCTCGGCGTTATCGCGGGGGCCGCCGTCAGGGGCTGACCAGCCCGAACTCGTAGGCCTGGATGACCAGATGAACCCGGTCACGGGCGTCGAGCTTGGTGAAGAGCCGGGCGACGTGGGCCTTGGCGGTGGCCACGCTGATGGTGAGCTCCTCGGCGATCTCGGCGTTGGACAGACCGCGGCCGACCAGGGTGAGCACCTCGCGCTCGCGCTCGGTGACGCTCCCGGTGACGGCCCGCCGGGGCTGCCGGGCCGCCCCGCCGCTGCCCCCGCCGTTGTCCGGACGGGCGGCGAACTCGCCGATCAGACGGCGGGTGATGCCGGGGGCGATCAGCGCGTCCCCGGCGGCGACGACCCGGATGCCGTCCAGGATGGTCTCCAGGGCGAGGTCCTTGACCAGGAAGCCGCTCGCGCCGGCCCGCAGGGCGCCGTACACGTAGTCGTCGTCGTCGAAGGTGGTGAGCACGAGGACGTGGGTGGGCAGGTCCGGGTCGGCGGTGATCCGGCGGGTGGCCTCGATGCCGTCCGTCCCGGGCATCCGGATGTCCATCACCGCGACCTCGGGGCGCAGCCGGGCGACCAGGTCGACGGCCTCGGCGCCGTCGCCGGCCTCGCCGACCACCTCCAGGTCCGGGGCGTCGGCGATGAGCACGCGCAGGCCGGTGCGGATGAGCGGCTGGTCGTCCACCAGAACGACGCGGATCACGGTCCCACCTCCACGGGGATCGGCAGTCGGGCGGCGACAAGGAAGCCGCCTTCGGGGCGCGGGCCGGCGCTGAACTCGCCGTGCAGCAGGGCGACCCGCTCGCGCATGCCGGCGATGCCGTAGCCGGTGCCGGGGGTGGGCGTCGCCGGGGCGGCTCCCAGGTCGACGACGGTGACGGCCAGTTCGTCCGGCCGGTAGTCGACGGTGACGTGGCAGTCGCGGGTGCCGGAGTGCTTGACCACGTTGGTCACCGCTTCCTGGACGATCCGGAACGCGGCGAGGTCGACGTCGGCGGGCAGGGCTCGCGACTCGCCGCCGCGGGTCACCGCGACCCGGACGCCGGCGCCCGCGCTCTTCTCCACCAGCCGGTCCAACTCGGCGAGACCCGGCGCGACTTCGAGCGGTGCGGACTCCTGCTCGCCGGCCCGCAGCGCGCCGAGCATCCGGCGCAGGCCGGCCAGGGTCTCCCGGCTGGTGGTCTCGATGGCGGCCAGCGCGTTGCGGGCCTCGGCGGGCTGGGTGTCCATGACCCGGCTGCCCATGCCGGCCTGGATCGCGATGATGCCGATGCTGTGCGCGACCATGTCGTGCAACTCCCGGGCGATCCGCAGCCGTTCGGCGGTGATGGCCTGCTCGGAGGCCCGGCCGCGCAGCGCCTCGGTGTGGGCGCGGGTCTGGTGCACGGTGTTGCCGACCAGCCAGGCGATCAGCACGGTCGCGGCGTAGCCCGCGTAGGCGAGCGGGTTGACGGGGTAGTCGTGGACGGCACCCCAGAGCATCAGCCCGGCGAGCGTGGCGAGCGGCAGCGCCAGGGCGCTCAGCGAGACGCGCCGGGAACGGGTGGCCGCGCAGTAGCCGACGACCCCGTCGGCAATCAGGAACTGGAGCCCGGTCGTCTCCGGAACCTCCCACATCCCGAGCGCGAAGACGCTGCCCCCGAGCGCCACCGCGACGGCCGCCAGCGGCAGCCGGACCAGCAGGGTCGCGACCGACGTGGTGACCACCGCGGTGACCACCAGCGGCATGTCCTCCGGGTTGCCGTAGTACCTGAACAGGTGGCTCAGCTCGTCCTCACGCGTGAAGCAGCGGAACACCACCAGGGCCGTCCAGAGCGCCGCCACCCACACGCCCGGCGGTAGGCGCCTGAGCAGCGGCGGGCGGGCTTCGGTGATCATGACGCGATGGTAGCCGCGCCCCGTTCGGCGGCGCATTGGCCGGCGGGCGTAATCCCCGGGGCCAGTGCGCCGGCCCGCATTTGTGGCCCGCCGCCCGACGCCCGGGCGGGGCGGCGACCGGCAGCGTTGTCCCCGTGATCGAGATCGAGCGACTGACCAAGAGGTACGGCGCCACCACGGCCGTCGACCGACTGACCTTCACCGTCCGGCCCGGCGCCGTCACCGGCTTCCTCGGCCCCAACGGCGCCGGCAAGTCCACCACGCTGCGGATGATCCTGGGCCTCGACACCCCCACCGGGGGCAGCGTCACCGTGGCCGGCGTGCCCTTCGCGAGCCGGCCGCGCGGGCTGCGGCACGTCGGCGCGCTGCTGGACGCGGGCGACGTCCACGGCGGGCGCAGCGCGAGGGCGCACCTGCGGGCGCTGGCCCGCAGCAACCGGATCCCGGCCGGGCGGGTGGAGGAGGTGCTGGAGGAGGTCGGGCTGGGCCGGGCCGCCGGGCGGCGGATCGGCGGCTACTCGCTGGGCATGAGGCAGCGGCTCGGCATCGCGGGCGCGCTGCTCGGCGACCCGCCGGTGCTGCTCTTCGACGAGCCGCTGAACGGGCTGGACCCGGAGGGCGTGCTGTGGGTGCGCGGGCTGTTCCGCCGCCTGGCCGCCGAGGGGCGCACGGTGTTCGTCTCCAGCCACATGATGGCCGAGATGGAGCACACCGCCGACCGCCTGGTGGTCATCGGGCGCGGCCGGCTGATCGCCGACGAGGGCCTGGCGGAGTTCTCCGCCCGCACCGCGACGACCTCGGTGACCGTCCGCTCACCCGAACTCCCGCTGCTGGCCGAAGCATTGCGGACGGAAGGCGCCGACGTACAGCTCCACGAGCCGCAGTCGGCGATCGTCACCGGGCTGACCGCCGAACGGATCGGCGAACTCGCCCTGCGACACGGCGTGGTGCTCGGCGAACTGACCACCCGCACCTCGTCCCTGGAGACCGCGTTCATGTCCCTGACCGCCGACAGCGTCGAGTACCCGGCGACCGAACACCCGGCTGGAGAACCCCGATGAGCACCACGAGCACCACCCTCACCCCCCTCGCCCCGACCGCCCCACACACCGCCGAACCCGCACCCCGCTTCACCGACCTGCTCGCCGCCGAGTGGATCAAACTCCGATCACTGCGGTCGACGTACTGGGTGCTCGCGCTCGCCTCACTGGCGGCGATCGTGGTGAACCTGAACGCCGTCCACAGTGACCTCCCGTACCTCGACCACCCGGGCCCACCGCCGCCCGGCTTCCCCCCGTACCGGTACGACCCGCTGTTCCACGGCCTGAGCAGCATGTCGAGCGACCTGATGGCGATCGCGGCCGGCAGCCTCGGTGCGATCACCGTGTTCGGCGAGTACACCACCGGCCTGGTCCGCACCACCTTCGCCGCCGTGCCGGACCGGCGCGCGGTGGTCACGGCCAAGGTGGCGCTGATCGGCGGGATCACCGCGCTCGCCGGGCTGGTGGTGTCGTTCGGCTCCTTCCTCGCCACCAACGCGATGCTCGCCTCCCGGCACGTCGGGCTCTCCATCGCCGACGACGGCTGCCTGCGCGCCGTCCTCGGCTTCGCGGCGATCGTGCCGACCTGCGCGCTGATCGGCATGGCGCTCGGCGCGGTGCTGCGGCACGCCACCGCCTCGATCGTGTCGCTGGTGGGGCTGATGTTCATCCTGCCGCTGATGTTCGGCGGGGACCGCTACCGCTGGCTCAAGGAGATCGGCACCCACCTGCCGCTCAGCACCGTCACCCGGCTCACGATCAACCCCGACTCCTCGACGACGATGGGGAAGTACGCGCCGACCGTGCTGGACTCCTGGATCACGATGGGCGTGTGGGCCGCCGTCTCGGTGGCGGTCACGGTGGTCGTGGTGCGGCGACGGGACGTGTGAGGTGCCGCGCCCCTAGCCGAGGCCGAGGCGCTGCGCGGTCGCGGCGGGCAGCGGGTACGGGCGCTCGGGCGGCAGCAGCCGCTGTGCCTTCGCCCCCTGCCCGCCGCGGACCAGCGCGGCGATCCGCCGCACCTGCGGAGTGAGGTCGGTGAGCCCGGTGACCCACTTCTCGGCGAAGGTGCGGACCAGCGAACGGCCGACGCCCACCTGGATGCTGTAGTGGTTGAGCGCCGCCCCGCGCAGCGTGCGCTCCGGATCCCACTGGACGTGGACCTCGGCGCGGGCCAGCTCGTCGGGGTGCGCCGTGGTCGGCACGGCCCGGGCCAGCGCGTCCTCCCAGCCCTCACGGGTGATCCGCACCGCCAGCACCCGGGTCTGCCCCGGCTTCTGCGCCCAGTTGCTGCGGTGCATCAGCCAGCGGAACGAGGGCTTGATCCACGTCATCCGGTGGAAGCCGAACGGCGCCACGAAGCGCCCCGCCGCCAGCGCCGCGTCCGCGACGGCGGGCGGGTAGGCCTGGTAGACCACGATCGTCCGGTCGTCGTAGTCGGCGCGGATCTCCCGCAGCGCGGTCATCGCGGCGCACCCCCTGGTCTTCCTGCTCCCCGGCGCATCCCCGCCGGGCACGCTGCCAGGGCGGGCGGGGCGGCGCAACGGAATTGCCGCGCGGGCGGGGCGGCGGGGCCCCGGGGGGCGCCGGGTCAGCTCACGCCGGCGCCGGCCTTGGTGCGGAAGGCGGTGATCGTGGCGGCCGGGACGCCGCAGGCGGGGAGGAAGGAGGCGGCGCCGCCGTGGTGGGTGCGGACGCGGTCGAGGAAGACGGACATGGCCTCGGCCGGGGCCTCCAGCAGGGGCGCGGGGATGGTGAGGTGGCGGCCCTGGGAGTCGGTGACGCGGGAGGGGGAGTAATCGTTGAGCGCGGCGCGGTGGCGTTCGGCGAGGCCCGCGAAGATCTGCGGGAGGGCGTCGGCGGTGCGGGCGTAGTCGGCGACGATGCGGTCCGCGGAGGCGCCCAGGAGGTCGAGGAGCAGGGCGGTCAGCAGGCCGGTGCGGTCCTTGCCCGCCGCGCAGTGCAGCAGGACGGCGCCGGGGCGGACGGTGGCCTCGACGGCGGCGGCGACCGCCTCGGGGGCGGACTCGGCCAGCAGCACGTAGAAGTCGCCGAGGTCGGCGGCCGTGGCCATGGTGCTCATCCGCGCGGTGAGGGCGTCGGCGGCGGGGTTCACCGGGGCCGCGACGACGGCTATCCCGGCGGCCTCGGCGGCGGCCCAGTCGGCAGGGTCGGTCTCCCGCAGGTCGCGCAGGTCGACGATCGTACGGATGTCGCAGGCGCGCAGCTGGGCGACGGTGGCCTCGTCGGCGGCCGGGAACGGCTGGGCGGAGCGGTACAGCACGCCGGGGCGGACCCGACGGCCCTCGGGGTCGCCGAGGACGGCGGCGTCGCGGAAGTTGACCAGGGACATGCGTGAGGCCTTTCGGTGGAGCCGCGCTCGGGAGGGGTGGGGCATCCGGACGGACATCTAGACGTCTAGATGTCTAACCCCTCCGGGGGTCGCCGGGCAAGCGGCGGCCGACGGCGCTCCCTCCATCCCACCCCCGTCCGTGCGCCGGGGCGACCCGGAGGGGCGGCGGTTCCGGGCGGCGGGCTCGGGGCGGCGGTTCCGGGCGGCGGGCTCGGGGCGGCGGGCTTCGTAGGATCGACCGTGTGGCGACCAACCCTCCGAGCACCCCGAGCACCCCGCTGTACCGCCGCCTCGCGCGACGGCTCCAGGAGCGCATCGACGCCGGCACGTACCCGGCGGGCGCCCGGCTGCCGAGCGAGCCGGAGCTGAGCACCGAGTTCGGCGTGAACCGGCTGACCGTGCGGCAGGCGGTCGCCGAGCTGGAGCGGGCGGCCGTGGTGGAGATCCGCCGGGGCGTGGGCACCTTCGTCCGCCCGCCCGCCGTCCGCGTGTCGATCACCGTGGACCCGCGCAGCCAGCGCTTCGACCTCGGCAGCGTCCACGCCGCCCTGCCCGCCGGCAGCCACGGCCCCGGCCCGGGCGGCGACGAGGGCGGCGACCGGGACGGCGGCCCGGACGGCGCTCAGGACGACGGCGAGTTCGTCGTCGCCGCGCCGCCCGTCACCGGCGCGGCGGAGGACGCGGAGGCGGCCCGCCAGCTCGGGCGCGAGCCCCGCGAGCTGTCCCGGGTGGACTCGGTGATCCGGCTGGGCGGCCGGGCCCGGGCCGCCTGCAGCTACTGGGTCCCGTTCGGCCCGCTGCCCGCCGAGCTGGTCCGGCCCGGGCGCCCCGGGAACCTCGTGCTGGACCTGGCGCGCGCCGCCGGAGTGGAGCTGGAGTACGACTGGCGGGCCTTCGGCGCGGTCGGCGCGGACCTCGCCGACGCCGAACTGCTGGGCGTCCCGCCGGGCACCGCACTGCTGGTCCGCGAGGGCGTCAGCTGCACCCCGGACGGCACCCCGGCCCTGTACGTGCGGCGGCGGATCGACGGCAGCAGCGCCCGGTTCGTGCTGCACTTCCGCGACCGCTAGCGCGGGCTCCCGGGCGGGCGGTGCCGAGGGGCGCAGGCCGGCGGCGCAGGGGCCCGCACGTGCGGCGGCACCGGCCTCCGACGGTATCGATCCTGCTAGTGTTCAGCGCCGAATCACCAGGTCGTTCGGGGGATGGCAGGACAAGGTGACCGAGGGGATCGAGCACGACATACCCACCGAGCTGGCCGAGGCCTACCTCGTCCTGCTCGCCGACGTCTCCCGCACCGGCAGGCTGCTGCGCCGCGACGAGCTGGAGGGTCTGCGCAGGCTCGGCGAGCACTGCGCGGAGGCCGGGTACGGGCTGCGCGAGGTGGTGGCGCACTGCCTGGCGGCGGCCCGCCGGGCCTGGCAGACGCTGCCCGGGACGGCCTCGGCGACCAGCGTCAACGAACTGCGCCGGATGGGCGACGCCGTGCTCGCCGCCACCGACGCCGCACTCGCCGCACTCGGCGAGGGGCACGAGCGCGCGCAGCGACTGGCGGTCCGTCAGGAAGAGGCGGCCAGGCGGGAGTTCATCGACGACCTGCTCTTCGGCCGCAGCGACCTCGGCCTGCTCGCCGAGCGCGCGGAGCGGTTCGGGCTGCGGCTGGCGGGCGCGTACACGGTGGCTGTCGCGGTGGGCGACGAGCCCTTCGCGGACGTGCACCCGATGGTGCACCGGGTCGAGCGGGAACTGGCCGGGCGGTTCGGCGAGCGGGACGTGCTGCTGGCCGGCAAGGACGGCCGCTTGGTCTGCATAGCCCCGGACTCCGAGCGGGCCGTGCTGGAGGCCTTCGCCGATCTGACGCTGCGCCCGGGCTCCGGCTACCGCCCGGTGCAGCGGGTGGCCACCGGCCGTCGGCACTCGGGGCCGAGCGGGGTCCTGCGCAGCTACGAGGAGGCGCTGGACGCGCTGGACTACGCGCAGCGCCTGAAACTGCCGGCCCGGCAGCTGAAGGCCGAGGAACTGCTGGTCTTCCCGGTGCTGATGCGCGACCGGGCGGCCATGGCGGACCTGGTGCGCAGCGTGCTCGGCCCGCTGACCGAGGCGCGCGGCGGCGCCCGCCCCCTGCTGGACACCATCGCGGTGCAGGCGGAGGCCGCGTACGTGAACGCGGAGGCGGCACGGCGGCTGGGGCTGAGCGTGCGGACGCTGGGCTACCGGCTGGAGCGGATCAAGGCGCTCACGGGGTACGACCCGTCGGACGCGCTGCAGCGCTTCACGCTGGAGACCGCGGCGATGGGCGCGCGGCTGCTGAACTGGCCGGAGCAGCCGCTCTAGGCCCGACGTCCAGCCCGACGTCCGGCCCGTCATCGAACGCTCGCCGAACCCGCCCGCCGGACGCTCGCCGAGCCCGTTCGCCAAACCCGCGCGGGCCCGCTGCGACAGTCCGGCGGCCGTTCTGTTGCCCGGCTGTTGCAGTGTCACGTGGGTCGCGCGTACCAGGGTGTCAAAGAGCCGTAAAGATTGCCGGATCCTGGCAATGTGCGGCCGGCTCCTCCACTGCCATGATCTCCCCGGCGCCGAAGCGCGGTGCCGGGGGAAAGGCGGGGGAGCGTGGCCGGGACGGGGGAATTCTTCGCGGCCGCGCTGGCCTTTCCGGCCGCGCTGTTCAGCTTCGCGCTGGTGGTCGTCGTCGGGTACTGGCTGCTGATGCTGCTCGGCGGACTGGGGTTCGACGCCCTGCACGGGGGGCACGGCGTCGGGCACCACCTGGATGCCGGGCACGTCGGCCATGTCGGTCACGTCGGTCACGTCGGCCATGCGGGTCACGTCGGGCACGGTGCCGGGGGGCACGGTGCCGGGGGGCACGGTGCAGGGAGCCACGTGGCACACGGGGGCCACGGGGCACACGGCGGGCACGGCACCGACGGGCGCGGCTCCGGCGGGGGGAACGGGGGTGACGGCACCCGCGCGGGGGCCGGCCACCACGAGGGCGTGCTGGACGCGCTCGGGCTGGGCGGCGTGCCCGTGACGGTGGCGGTTTCGCTGCTGGTCGCGCTCGCCTGGTTCGTCAGCCTGGCCGGCACCGTGCTCACCTCGGGGGCGCCGGCGCGCGGCGGAGTGTTCGCCGTCGCGCTGGTCGCCTCCTGGGCGGGCACCCGGGTGCTCGTCAAGCCGCTGCGGCGGCTCTTCCCGCAGGACCGGCCGACCACCCGGGGGGACTTCGTCGGCCGGGTCTGCGTGATCCGGACCGGCCGGGTGACGGCCGACTTCGGGCAGGCCGAGGTCACCGCCGAGGACGGCTCCACCGCGACCGTCCAGGTCCGCACGACCACCCCGGAACCCGAGCTGACCGTCGGGCGGACCGCCCTGATCTTCGACTACGACGCCGAGGGCGAGCACTTCCTGGTGGCGCCCTTCGACCCGTCGCCGCCGGGCCTCACCTGACGGCCCGAGCCCGACAGCCGAACCCGACAGCCGAACCCGCCGGCCCGGACCCGCCGGCCCGGACCCGCCGGATCCCGTCCGGCGCCCTCCGTCGGTTCACTTCCCCAACTCTCCTGTTCGCACCGTCTCGCCATCGTCAAAGGACTCCGTGATGGACACCATCGCCGTGGGTTTCGGCGTACTCGTCGCCGTCGTGCTGCTCATCGTGCTCGCCATGCTGCTCTTCGTGGGCCGCCTGTTCCAGAAGGTCGAGCAGGGCAAGGCACTGATCGTCTCCCGGACGAAGAAGGTGGACGTCACCTTCACCGGCGCGATCGTCCTACCGGTCATCCACAAGGCCGAGCTGATGGACATCACCGCCAAGACGGTGGAGATCCACCGGGCAGGCCGGGACGGCCTGATCTGCCGCGACAACATCCGCGCGGACATCCGGATCTCCTTCTTCGTCCGGGTGAACAAGACCGTCGAGGACGTCGTCAAGGTCGCGCAGTCGATCGGCACCGCCCGGGCCAGCGATCCGCAGGCGATCCAGGACTTCTTCGCGGCGAAGTTCGCCGAGGCGCTCAAGACCGTCGGCAAGCAACTGGACTTCACCGACCTGTACACCCACCGGCACGAGTTCCGGGACCAGATCATCGCGGTCATCGGCACCGACCTCAACGGCTACACGCTGGAGGACGCGGCCATCGACCACCTCGAACAGACCCCGATGAGCCAGCTGGACGGCGACAACATCCTGGACGCCCAGGGCATCCGCAAGATCACCGAGCTGACCGCGATCGAGCACGTGCGCACCAACGAGTACCAGCGCACCGAGGAGAAGGAGATCACCCGGCAGAACGTCGACGCCCGGGAGACCGTCCTGGAGCTCGAACGGCGCCAGGCCGACGCCGAGATCCGCCAGCGCCGCGAGATCGAGACCCTGCGGGCCAAGGAGGACGCGGTGATCGCCCGGGTGCAGGAGGAGGAGCGGCTCAACGCGCAGACCGCGTTCCTGCGCACCGAGGAACTGCTCGGGGTGCAGCGGGAGAACCAGGCCCGCGAGGTCGCGGTGGCGCAGAAGAACCGCGAGCGGGTGATCGCGGTGGAGAACGAGCGGATCGAGAAGGACCGCCTGCTGGAGGTCGTCGGCCGCGAGCGGGAGACCCAACTCGCCTCGATCGCCAAGGAGAAGGAGGTCGAGTCCGCCAAGCGGGACGTCGCCGACGTGGTCCGCGAGCGGGTCGCGGTGGACCGGACCGTCGCCGAGCAGGAGGAGGCCGTCAAGACGCTGCGCGCCACCGAGGAGGCCGAGCGCGTGCGCAAGGCGGTCGTCATCCAGGCCGAGGCGGAGGCCCAGGAGAAGCTCGTCAAGGACATCAAGGCCGCCGAGGCCGCCGAGCAGGCCGCCACGCACAAGGCCCGCGAGGCGCTGGTGCTGGCCGAGGCCCGGCAGCAGGCCGCCGAGCTGGACGCGGCCGCCAAGATCCGGATGGCCGAGGGCGTCCGGGCGGAGGCCGCCGCCGAGGGTCTGGCCCGCGTCCAGGTGCGGGAGCAGGAGGCCGCGGCCGTGGAGAAGGTGGGCCTCGCCGAGGCCGTCGTCCAGGCCGAGAAGGCCAAGGCCGCCGCGCTGGAGGTCGGCGCCAAGCTGAAGGCCGAGGCCGAGGGCCTGACCGAGAAGGCCGCCGCGATGGCCAAGCTGGACCAGGCCTCGCGCGAGCACGAGGAGTACCGGCTGCGGCTGGCCGCCGAGAAGGACGTCCGGCTGGCCGGGCTGGACGCGCAGCGGCAGATCGCCGAGGCGCAGGCCGCGCTGGTCGCGACCGGACTGGAGAAGGCCAAGATCGACATCGTCGGCGGGGACTCGGTCTTCTTCGACCGGCTGGTGCAGTCGGTGACGGCCGGCAAGAGCGTGGACGCCTTCGTCGGCCACTCGCAGACCGCGCAGACCCTGGCCGGCCCCTGGCTGGACGGACGGGCCAGCTTCACCGAGGACCTCACCCGGGTGCTGTCCTCGGTCTCCACCGCGGACGTGCAGAACCTGACGGTCTCCGCGCTGCTGATGCAGCTGATCGGCTCGGGCGCCGGCGCGCAGTCCGGGCAGCTGCGCCAACTCCTGGAGTCGGCACGGAAGCTGGGCATCGCCGAGACCCCGATCGGGACGCTGGCCGGTGGCGGCGCCGCGCTGAACGGCTCCAAGTAGCCTACGGCTCCGGGCAACACCGGCTCCGGGCAACGGGCAACACCGCTCCGGGCAACACCGCTCCGAGCAACGATCCGCCGAGTACCTGAGGAACTGACCGTGGACGTCCTCGACGACCGGCTCGACGCCGGCACCTACGAGGTCCTGCGCGACCGGCTCGCCCGGGCCGCCACCGAACTCGCCGACCGCGCAAAGGCGTTGAACGCCCGCCGGGTCGAGGAGTTCGGCGGCGGGGAGCTGCGGCTGACCGGCACCGGGCGGCTCACCACCGCCCGGGCCTGCCTCCCGCAGGACCTCACCGCCGCCGGCGGGCTGCTCCTGCTCGGCACCCGACCCACCGAAGTCGCGGACGGAGCCGAGGACTTCACCGACGTCCTCGGCCTCCACGGCCCCGACCTCTCCCCCACCCCCGCCGAGGGCACCCTGCTGGACGACCCCCGGCTGCGCCAGGACCTCGCCGACCTGCGGCGCTACTTCCGCGACGCCCGCCTCGAACGCCTGCGGCCGGTGGACGGGCGGCTGCTCGCCGTCTTCCGCACCGGCCCGGCCGCCACCGACGTCCGGGTGCTGCGCTGGCGCCTCGACGACGACGCCGACGACGCCCGCCCCGCCTACCTGGACGGGCGCGGCGAGCGCGACCACACACCCGCCGACGGGCAGCAGCTCGCCTGGACCGCACTGACCCGCGACGACCAGCTGCCGGCCGGCCCCGGCCGCCCGCCCCGCGCCGACCTGGCCGGAGAGCTCCACCTCGGCGTCGACGGCGGCCGGTTGACCCTCACCACCCCGGACGGCCGCGAGCTGCACCACGAGCCGCTCGCCGACGCCCTGCAGACCCTCGCCGACGCGCAGATCGCCCACGCCCGCCTGGGCACCCTGCTGCTGGTCCGTGTGCGCCCGTACCAGGAGGAGGGCGTCCGGCACCTGGTGGTGCACCTGCCCACCGGCAAGGTCACCCGGATCGACGCGCTCGGCCGGGCCTGCCTGCGGCTGCCCGCCGACCAGGGCGTGGCCTTCCCTGGCGGCTGCCACCTGACGGACGGCACCGTACGCACCTTCGACCAGCCCGTGGACGGCCTGGTCCACGAGCGCACCGTCGTCTCGCCGAACGGCGAGGACGTGCTGTACGAGTTCCGCTCCCCCGCCGACGGCCGCGCCCTGCTGCAGCCGTACAACAGCGTCCGCCAGGAGGCCGCCGCCCCGCTGTCCTGCCAGGGGTACGCACTGCTCGCCGACGGCACCCTGATCGCGCTGCGCCCGGCCGAGGACGGGCCCACCCGGCTGCACCCCGTCCAGCTCTGGCAGACCCCGTTCACCAGCGAGCGCTTCGCCGCCCGACAGCCGCCCGGCACCGGGCCGCTGGCCCGCATCGGCAACGCCGACCTGGTACGCGGCCTGGCCGACTGCCTCGCGCTCGCCCGGCTGGCCGCGGCCGGCGCCGACACCCCGGCCGGCCACCGGGCCGTCCTCGCCGCCTGCACCCGCACCGCCGACCGCCACCACTGGCTCGGCCAGAGCGGCCTCGGCGACCTCGCCGCACCGCTCGCCGAGATCCGCGACACCGCCCGGCAGGTCATCGCCGAGTACGAGGCGATCGCCCAGCTCACCGCGCACGCCGCCCGGCAGACCGACGAGGCGGCCGAACACGTCGAGGGCCTGCTGCGCACCGCCCGCGGCGAGACCCTGGCCGACGCCGCCGAGTGGGTCGACCGGCTCGCCGCGCTGCGCCGCGCCCAGGGCCGGGTCGAGGCGCTGCGCGACCTGCCGCGGGCCGACGCCGAGCGGATCGACGCGCTCGCCGCGCACCTCACCGAGGGCCTGGCCGAGGCCGCCGAACGCGCCGTCGGCCGGCTGGCCGAACCCACCGCCTTCGAACCGCACCGCCGGCGGGCCGCCGAACTGGCCGAGCAGTGCGCCGTGATCGCGACCGCCGCCGAGGCCGAGCCGCTGGGCCTCGAACTGAACGCCCAGAGCGAGGCGCTGCAGACCGTCTCGGAGCTGGTCGGCACCCTCGACCTGGCCGACGCCACCACCCGCACCGCGATCCTGGACCGCCTCGCCGACGTCCTCGGGCTGCTCAACCGGGCCCGGACCGCGCTCACCGTGCGCCGCCGGGAGCTGCGCACCCGCGAGGCCGCCGCCGAGTTCGCCGCCGAGACGGCCCTGCTCGCCCAGGCCACCACCGCCGCACTCGCCGCCGCCGACACCCCGGAGGCCTGCGACGACCAGCTCGGCCGGCTCCTGCTGCGGATCGAGCAGCTGGAGACCCGCTTCGCCGACGCCGACCCGGCCCTCGGCGACCAGCTCGCCGAGCGGCGCACCGCCGTCCACGACGCGCTCACCGCCCGCCGCCAGCACCTGCTGGAGGAACGGGCCCGCCGCGCCGACCGGCTCGCCGCCTCCGCCGAGCGGATCCTCGACACCCTGCACCGGCGCCTGACCGCGCTGGACACCGCCGCCGAGATCGACGCCGCGCTCGCCGCCGACCCGACCGCCGTCAAACTCCGCGACCTCGCCGGACAGTTGACCGTGCTCGGCGACCGGGTCCGGGCCGAGGAGCTGACCGGACGGCTGCGCGCCGCCCGCGGCCGCGCCCACCGTGCCCTGCGCGACCGCGCCGAACTCGCCGGGGACGGCCCCGGCACCCTGCGGCTGGGCCGGCACCTGTTCGCCGTCACCACCCAGCGGCCCGAACTCGCCCTCGTGCCCTGGCGCGGGCGCCCCGCCTTCACCCTCACCGGCACCGACTACCGCTCCCCCGTCACCGACCCGGCCTTCGCCGCCACCGAGCGCTACTGGGAACGCCCGCTGCCCTCGGAGACCCCGCAGCTCTACCGCGCCGAGTACCTCGCCGCTAGTCTGCTGCTGGCCGCCGAGCCGGGCTCGCTCTCCGCCGACGCGGACCTGCTGGACCACGTCCGGCGGGCCGCCGAGCAGCGGCCGGACGAGGGCTACCAGCGCGGCGTGCACGACCACGACGCGGCGCTGCTGCTCCGCGCCCTGATCGAACTCGGCTCCGACGCCGGCCTGTTGCGGCACCCGGCGGCCGCCCGGGCGGCCGCGCAGCTGTACTGGGCGCACGGCGCCGACGAGCGGCAGCGGCTGCTCTGGCACACCCGGGCCCGATCGCTCGGGCTCGCCCGGCAGGCCTTCGGCGGTGTGCCGGCACTGGACGGGCTGGCCGCCGAACTCTCGCGGGCCGTCGCGGAGTTCGACCCGGAGTCCGCCGGCCCCGGGGCGGCCGACGCCGGACCGTACCTGGTGGCCGAACTCACCGCCGAATCACCCGCGTTCGCCTACTCGGCGGGCGCGGCCGCGCTGCTCGACAAGTTCCGCGCCGCCCCCGAGTCGGCCGGTCTCACCGAGGCGCTGGCCGCCCTGCCCGACGAGCCCGCGCTGCTGCCCGTACGGCGCCAGCTCGCCACCGCCTGGCTGACGGCGGGAGCCGCCGACGCCGATCCGGCCGACCTCGCCGAGGCCGCCGCCGTGCTGCTCTGCCCGTCCCTGCCGCGCCGGCCGGTGGACGCCGCCGTGGCCACCCGGCTCACCGGACTGCTCGGCGACCATCCGCGCCTGGCGGGCGGCGCGCTCGACCTCCGACTGGACGAACTGCTCGCCCGGGTCAAGGAGTTCGAGGAGGTCGAGGTGCCGGGACACCGGGCCTACCGGAAGCTGCGCGGCGAGCTCCTGGCCGCCGAGCACGCCCGGCTGCGCCTCGACCAGTACCGGCCCGCCCCGCTCAACGGCTTCGTCCGCAACCGGCTGATCGACCAGGTGTACCTGCCGCTGATCGGCGACAACCTCGCCAAGCAGCTCGGCACGGCGGAGTCCGGCGGACCGGTCGACCGCAGCGGCCTGCTGCTCCTGGTCTCCCCGCCCGGCTACGGCAAGACCACCCTCGTCGAGTACCTCGCCGAGCGGCTCGGCCTGCTGCTGGTCTCCGTCAGCGGCCCGGCGCTCGGCCACCGCGTCACCTCGCTCGACCCCGCCGAGGCGCCCGACGCCACCTCCCGGCGCGAGGTCGAGAAGCTCAACTTCGCCCTTCATGCCGGCGACAACGTGCTGCTCTACCTGGACGACGTCCAGCACACCTCGCCCGAGTTCCTGCAGCGGTTCATCCCGCTGTGCGACGCGCAGCGCCGGATCGACGGCGTCCGGGACGGCGAGGCCCGCGAGTGGGACCTGCGCGGCAAGCGCTTCGCCGTGGTGATGGCCGCCAACCCCTACACCGAGTCCGGCCGGCTCTTCCGGCTGCCCGACATGCTCGCCAACCGCGCCGACGTCTGGAACCTCGGCGACGCCGTCGCCGGGCGGGACGACCTCTTCGCGCTCAGCTTCATCGAGAACGCCCTGCCCGCCAACCCCCACCTGGCCCCGCTCGCCGCCGCCGAGCGCGCCGACCTGGACACCCTGCTCGCCCGTGCCGCGGGCGTCCCGGGCGGCACCCTGACCGGCGCCTGGCCGGCCGCCGAGGTCGAGCGGATGACGGCCGTCCTGGCCGGCCTGCTCCACCTGCGCACCACCGTCCTGGCCGTCAACCGCGCCTACCTGGACTCCGCGGCCCAGGACGACCGCACCCGCACCGAGCCGCCGTTCCTGCTCCAGGGCTCGTACCGCAACATGGCCAAGCTCGCCCAGCGCCTCGACCCGGCCCTCACCCGGCCCGAGCTGGACGCCCTCCTCACCGACCACTACCGCGCCGAGGCCCAGCCGCTGGGCGCCGAGGCGGAGGCACAGCTGCTGAAGCTGGCCGAGCTGCGCGGCGCCCTGACGCCGGAGCAGGCGCAGCGCTGGGAGGAGCTGAAGCGCGCCCGGCGGGGGCAGGGCCCGGGTCTCTGACGACCGGGGCTCCCGGCCTCGCCGGAACTCAGCGGGCCTCGCCACCTGTGTCGGGGCCCGCCGGGGCCTCACTGTGCCGCCGCGCGCACCGGTCCGCTGATCAGCCGGTCGGACGACCACACAACACGCCCCACCGGGGCAACCCTCCGTGGCGCCGCCGGGTCGCGCCCGAGGCCCGCGGCTAGCGTGTCCGCATGGGCGCTCAGCAACTCGATCTGACCGGGCTGCGCCGGGTGTACGGGCGGGCCGGGAGCCGGTGGTTCTACACCCGGGTGGCGCGCAACGCCCGGCACTGGGGGTGGACGGAGCCGGGGCAGTCGAAGTGGCGGCTGTGGCGGGCGCAACAGCAGCTGGAGGACGTGCTGGGGCGCAAACTGGCGCTGCCGGTCGGGGCCCGGGTGCTGGACGCCGGGTGCGGGGCGGGAGTGGTGGCGCGGGCGATGGCCGCGCGGTTCGGACTGGAGGTGACCGGGGTCGACGTGCTGGACTTCCACCTCGCCGAGGCCCGTCGGCTCAGCGTCCGGGCCGCACTGGACGACCGGACCGCCTTCTCCTGGGGCGACTACCACCGGCTCCCGTTCGGGGACGACGAGTTCGACGGCGCCTACTCGATGGAGACGCTCGTCCACTCCTACGACCCGCCGCGCGCCCTGGCCGAGTTCCACCGGGTGCTGCGCCCGGGCGGGCGACTGGTGCTGCTCGGTCCGATGAGCACCGTCCCGCTGGACGAACTGAAGCCTGGCGCACGGGCGTTGCTCGAACCGTACCTGGACGCGATGACGATGACGGGCGCCAAGCTCTACCACGCCCGCAACCTGCCGCGGCTGCTCGCCGACGCCGGGTTCGAGGTCGAGGAGGCGCTGGACGCGACGCCGTACTACACGCCCACGTCGGAGGCGGTGTACGCGTACTTCCGGCTGCCGTGGGAGGTCCTGCGGCGCTTCGGCGACCCGGCGAAGTGGCTCAACCTCCGCTCCACGGTGGAGATGTACGCCGTCCGCGAGTACATCGCCTGGTACGTCCACACCGCCGTCAAGCCGGCGCGGTGACCTCCGCCGTGGACGGGCGCCCGGCGCCGCTGCCGTACCCGAGCGGCTGGTTCTGCGTCGGCCGGGCCCGGGACCTGCCGCCCGGGCGGGTGCGGACGGCCCGGCTGATGGGCGAGGACGTGGTGCTGTACCGGACCCGCCGGGGCGCGGTGCGCGCGGTCGGGCCGCACTGCCCCCACCTGGGCGCGCACTTCGGCGCCGGCGGGACGGTCCGGGGCGAGGAGCTGGTCTGCCCGTTCCACGGCTTCGCCTTCGGTCCGGACGGTTCGTGCACCGGGGCGCCGGACGGCACCCGGCTCCGCGCGTCGCTGACGACGCACCACCTCCGCGAACGGGACGGCGCGCTGTTCGTCTGGCGGGGCCCGGACGGGCAGCCGCCCGGGTGGGAGCTGCCGCCGGCGGTCGGGGTGCGTCCGCTCGCCTGGTGGAGCGGGGAGGTGCGCTCGCACCCGCAGGAGGTGATGGAGAACAGCGTCGACTTCCGGCACGTGAGCGTGCTGCACGGCCTGGACACCCGGGAGACCGCGCCGCCGGAGGTGGACGGCCCGCTGTTCACCGTCCACCAGCGCACCACGACCCGCTTTCCGGGCCTGGGCGCGGTCAGCCTGGAGCAGCCGGTGACGCTGGCGGGGCTGGGGATGATGCGACTGACGGCCGAACTGCCGCAACTGGGCAGCACGTTGCGGGTCTGGGTGCTGGCGACACCGGTCGCGCCGTGGCGGACCAGGGTGTGGTTCGCGGCGACCGTTACGGTGCCGGTGTCGGTGCCGACATGGGCGCCGGTGTCGGCGCTGGTGCCGGCGCTGGTGCCGGGAAGCGGGTCGGCGAAGGCGCTCGACCGGGCGGCGTCCTGGCTGGCGCTGCAGGCCTCGGTGCGGATCATCAAGCAGGACCGGCCGGTGCTGGCCCACAAGCGGTACCTGGAGCAGCCGCGGCTCGTTCCCGGGGAGCGCTCGATCGGACTGTTCCGCCGCTGGGCCCGGCAGTTCTACCCGGAGGCGAATCCCGCGGACTGACCCCGGCCCCGGGGCGCGGCCAGGGACTCCCACACCGGGTCGGGCAGCCCGGGGACGGACCGTCCCTCCGCCTGCCACCGCCGGGCCAGCTCGGCATAGATGGGAGCCTCCGGATCGGGTTCTCCGGGCGGCTCCAGCCCATGCAGGATCGTTTCTTCGGCCGGCCACCGCCGCGGGACCGGCATCACCCCAAATCCACTCACACCCGCCCAACGCGCCCCGGGCGCGCCGGGACACGGTTCCGTCAACCGGACGGCCCGCACATCAACCCCTCGCGCGCTCCGGTCGGGGCAACGGAGAGAGGGCGCGAGGGGATGCGAGGGGGCGTGAGGGGATGCGAGGGGCGCTGCTGCGGGCAGGGGTTCGCGCGCAGGAAGTCAGTCGGGCCGGCTTCCTGCGCGGCCGTGTGCATGCACGACGCCCGACGCACGACGCGTACGGCGCCCTGCCGCCTACCGTCGGCGGCCCGCCGCCAGCAGCTCGGACACGGTGGCGAGCTTCACCCGGGGCCGCCCCTCCGCCTCGCCCCGCTCGCGCTCGGCCCGGTCCACCGCCCGCAGCTCCTTCAGCCCGACCGCGTCCGGCCGACGGCGCCGCACCAACCGGTCGAAGTCCTTGCGGCCCGCCTCCGGTACCGGCAGCACGCGGGCGGCCGCGTCGTCCAGGAGTGCGTCCACGGTCTCGCGTGCGCAGGCCCGGTTGGCACCGATCCCGCCGGACGGGCCGCGCTTGGCCCAGCCCACCACGTACGTCCCCGGCAGCGGCTGCCCGGTCTCCGGGTCGACGACCCGGCCGCCCCGGTGCGCGACCGTCCCCGCCCGCTCGTCGAACGGCAGCCCCGGCAACGGCACCCCGCGGTGCCCGGTGGAGCGCACCACCAGCCCGGCCCGCAGCACCTCCCGCTCCCCGGTCGGCTCGACCCGGCCCCCGTCCACCGGCCTGGTCCGCTCGACGGTCAGCGCCTCGACCCGCCCGTCCCCGGACAGCTCCACCGGCGCCGACAGGAACCGCAGCACGATCCGCCGCCCCGCGCCGGGCTCGGCGGCCCCGTCGTACGGGACCAGCGGGAGGCCGGCGAGCAACGCCGCCCGCGAGCCCGCGGGCGGCGACGCGGCGCCCGGGCCCGCTTCCTCGGCCGACGCCGACGCCGACGCCGACGCTTCCTCCGCCTCCGCTGACGCCGCCCCCGCCGCCGACACCGCTGCGTCGATGGCGGCCCGGACCTGCGGGTGGTCCTCGACCACCACCTCGACGCCCGGCAGCTGCCGCAGCGCCAGGAACTCCGCCGCGGTCCACGCCGCCTGCTCCGGACCGCGTCGGGCGAGCAGCACGACCTCCCGCACCCGGCTGCCGCGCAGCGCGGCGAGGGCGTGGTCGGCGATGTCGGTGGCGGCGAGCCGGTCGGGGTCGGTGAGCAGGATGCGGGCGATGTCCACGGCCACGTTGCCGTTGCCGACCACGACCACCCGCTCCGCCGACAACTCGACGGCGTCGGCCGGCACGGTCGGATCGGCGTTGTACCAGCCGACGAAGGCGGTCGCGGGCAGGCTGCCGGGAAGGTCCTCACCGGGGACGCCGAGCCGGCGGTCGGCGGCCGCACCGACGGCGTACACCACCGCGTGGTGGTGCGCGGCGAGTTCCCGGTGGGTGACGTCCGCACCGACCTCCACGTTCAGGTGCATCCGCAGCCGGGGGTCGCGGAAGACGCTCGCGAAGCTCTCCGCGATCCGCTTGGTCGACTGGTGGTCGGGCGCGACGCCGTACCGCAGCAGACCGCCGGTGACCGGCAGCCGGTCGATCATGGTGATCTCGGCGCTGGTGCTGCGCAGCAGTTCCTGCGCGGTGTACCCGGCCGACGGCCCGGTGCCGACGACGGCGATCCGCAGCGCGCCGAGCTCCCCCGGCAGGCTGCGCGGAAAACTGGGCCGGCCCCAGGCGTGGTCGTTGGGGTGGTCACGGAACCAGTCGCGGTTGAGGTCCCCGAACACGGTGTCCGGACCGCGCAGCCGGTCGACCGGGAACACCGCGTCCACCGGGCAGGCGTCCGCACAGGCGCCGCAGTCGATGCACGCCTTCGGGTCGATGTACAGCATGTCGGTGGTGCCGAACTCCGGCTCGTCCGGGGTCGGGTGGATGCAGTTGACCGGGCAGACGGACACGCACGAGGCGTCGTTGCAGCAGGTCTGGGTGATCGCGTAGGCCATGGCCGGAGTGGGTCCTCGCTGCGCGTCGGGGGGGTGGCGTCGGGGGTGGCGTCGGGTGCGGTGGCAGGGGGCTTCGGTGGGCACGGGGGTGCGGCGGTCCGGCGGTCCGGCGGGCAGGGGCGGGCGGCGCGGGTGCGCTTCCGACCGCAGGTCAGAGCATGTGCACGCGGCGGTAGACGGCCGCCGAGCGGCCGGTGAGCAGCCCGGTCTCGGCGAGGAAGGCCATCAGGTGCCGGGAGCTGGTGCGCATCATCGCCTTGCGGTGCTCGTTGGCCTGCACCTCGGCGAGCGCCCGCTGCACGTCGAGCCCGGCGGCCCGGTACACGCCCGGGTGGACCATGCTGGTGACGATGACGTACGCGCCCACGGCGATGCCGGTCGCCGAGGCGCGTCGGCGCGCCGGGCTCGCGTGCCGCATCCGCTCGCGGATCTCCTGCCGGGCGAACTTCATGTGCCGCGACTCCTCGACCACGTGGATCCGGGACGTCCCGCGGACGATCTCCAGCACGTTCTCGCCGCGCATCCAGTCGCGCTGCATGACGTCGAGCACCTCTTCGGCCACCAGGATGCCGCCGTAGGCGAGTTCGCCCTTGGCGAGCGCCTTGAACACGCGTCCGGCCTGGGCGATCAGCTTGTTCGGCCGGTAGGCGGGGACGCCCATCTTCTCGCAGGCCCGGGCGAACATGATCGAGTGGCGGCACTCGTCGGCGATCTCGGTGAGGGCGAACCGGAACTCGGCGCTGGCGGGGTCCTTGAGGTACTGGTCGCGCAGCACCATCTGCTGGAGGATCATTTCGAACCAGATGCCGGTGTTCATGATCGAGCAGACCTCGTGCCGGGTCAGGGTCACCCGCTGCCGCTCGGTCATCTCGTCCCACAGCCGCGTGCCGTAGAGCGTGCTCCACTCCGGGTTGAGGCCGTAGTGCTCCTCGGGGAGGGGGGCGTCCCAGTCGATCTCGGTCGAAGGGTCGAAGGAGAGGGCGGCGGCCGACTCCAGCAGCCGCTTCGAGACGTCGTCGTCGGCGGTGGTGTGACGGTCACTCCGGCGGTCGTCCTGACGGTGGTCCCGCCTCCGCGCCCTCGGGTCGGTGAGAGCCATGGCTGCCTCCAGGTGCCTGCTGCCGCGGGTTCCCGCTCACCCGCTTATTAGACGGACAGTACAATAAGACCCTGTCGCCGAAAACCCCCCGCGCAGCAGCGAACCGGCGCGCGGGCGGGCACGACGAAGGGCGGGACCATCGAGGCCCCGCCCTTCGCTGTGCTCGTCGCTCTTCTCGCCGTTTCGCTCGCCGCTTTGCTCGCTGGCCTCCGCTACGCCGAGGCCAGCGCCTGGCGCAGCGCCTCGGCGGCCTCCGCGGTCGCCTCCCGGAAGCGCCGGCCGATGCCGATGTAGTTGGCGTACCCGTGGATGAGGTCCGGCTGGCGGCTCAGCTGCACCGCCACCCCGGCCTCCTCCAGCGCCCGCGCGTACGCCTCGCCCTCGTCGCGCAGCGGGTCGAAGCCCGCGGTGCCGATGTACGCCGCCGGCAGACCGGCCAGGTCCCCGGCGAGCAGCGGCGACAGCCGCGGGTCGACGCGGTCGGCGGGCTCGGGCGCGTACCGCTCCAGGAACCAGTCCATGTCGGCGCTGGTCAGGAAGAACCCGTCGGCGAACAGCTCCCGCGAGGGGCGCCGGGTCGACGCGTCGGTCGCCGGGTACAGCAGCAGCTGGAACACCGGCGCGGGACCGCCCCGCCGCACGGCCTGCTGCGCCGCGACGGCGGCCAGGTTGCCGCCCGCGCTGTCCCCGCCGATCGCGATCCGCTCCGGGTCCGCACCCAGGTCGGCCGCCTTGGCGTGCGCGTAGTCGAACGCGGCCAGCGCGTCCTCGGCCGCAGCCGGGAACGCGTGCTCGGGCGCCAGCCGGTACTCCACCGACAGCACCCGCACGTGCGCCCGCTGCGCCAGGAACCGGGCGACGTGGTCGTGACTGGCCCGGCTGCCGACCACCCAGCCCCCGCCGTGCAGGTACACCAGCAGGCCGGAACCCTCCGCCAGGCCCTCCGGCGTGTACAGGGTCGCCGCCGACTCGCCCTGCTCCTGGGGGATCCCGACGGCCCGCGCGGCCACCGTGTGGAGCGTCGGCCCGCCCACCAGGTACCGGGCGTACTCCATCGCGGCCCGCGACGGCTCGACCCCACCCGGCATCACCAGGGCCGCCTTCGACTGCCGCTGCAGCTTGAGTATCAACTGCGCGTCCAACGCGAGCGTCTGCCCGTCCCGCACCACCGGCTTGCCCGCGATCGCCCGCCGCAGGCCCTCCGGCAGGGCGTACATGCCCCGGACGACGGCGGCCTGGATCCGGACGGGGAGTGGGATCGTCATCTCTTCTGCCTCCTGGGGACGGAACTGGGGACTCGGCTGGGAACCGCGCTCGGGACCGCGCTCGGGACCGGCCGGGGACGGTGTTGCCCGAACGGGAGCCCATGATGGGGCCGTCCCAGCAGAGTTGGAAGCCTCCTGGACGCCCTCTGAACCCACCCTCGACCCGACATACCCCCACGCTGGTCCGACACCCGGGGAAGTTATGTAGACCGGTCTACATTCTTGCCGCTGCCCGGCGCCACTGCACACGAGAAGTCGGCCAGGCCGACTTCCTGCGCAACGAGCACTTCTTCGGGGGTCGAATCAGTAGACCGACCGACATAATCCGGCACCCGCACCGCCCGCACCGTCACCACCCAGCCGCACAGGAAGTCGACCCGGTCGACTTCTCACACACACTGCGCCACCAGCCCCCACCCCGGCCCCCACCCGCGCGCGAATCAGTAGACCGACCTACATATTCGCCCCGCCCGCACCCTCAAGCCCCAAGGCCCGGTCTGCCAGGTGGCGGCGTTCGGGGGCGCTGGAGGTACGGGCGGCGGCTTCGCGGTAGGCGCGGGCGGCGGCAGCCGGGTCGGCGCCGAGCCGGTCGAGGAGGTGGGCGCGCACGGCGAGCAGGCGGTGGTGGCGGGCGAGGCGCCGGTCGGCGGCCAGCGCATCGAGGAGGGCGAGCCCGGCCGCCGGCCCGTGGACCATCGCCACCGCGACGGCCCGGTTGAGGGCGACCACCGGGTTGGCGTCGAAGCGCAGCAGCAGGTCGTACAGCGCCAGGATCTGCGGCCAGTCGGTGGCCTCGGCGGTCGCCGCCTCATTGTGCACCGCTGCGATCGCCGCCTGTACCCGGTACGGCCCGGGCTGCCCGCCCGGTAGCGCGGCGGCGATCAACTCCAGCCCTTCATCGAGCAGTTCGCGGTCCCAGCGGTCACGGTCCTGCTCCTCCAGCGGCACCAGCTCACCATACGGTCCGGTGCGGGCGGGTCGGCGGGCGTCGGTGAGGAGCATCAGGGCGAGCAGTCCCGCCGTCTCGGCGTCGCCCGGGGTGAGGCGCCGCAGCAGCCGGGTGAGCCGGATCGCCTCGACGGCGAGCCGCGGCACGGTCAACTCATCGCCGCCACTGGCCGTGTAGCCCTCGTTGAAGATCAGGTACAGCACGTGTCGGACCTCGCCGAGCCGCGCCGCTCCGCCGCCCCTTTCCCCCTTCCCCTTCCCCTTCCCCTTCCCCTTCCCCTGCCCCGCCCCCTCCCCGTCCCCCGCCCCGTCCCCCTCCGACGGCGCCAGTCGTCCGCCCGCCGCCCTCAGCGTCTGCTTGGCCCGGCTGATCCGCTGTGCCATGGTCGCCTCGGGCACCAGGAACGCGGCGGCGATCTGCGCGGTGGTCAGGCCGCCGACGGCGCGCAGGGTCAGCGCGATCCGGCTCGGTACCGACAGTGCCGGGTGGCAGCAGAGGAACAGCAGCGCGAGCGAGTCGTCCGCCGCCGGGTCGGGCTCGTCGGCGGCGGGGGCGAGCAGCGCCGCCTGCGGTGTGGCCAGCGCCAGCGTCTCCTCCCGGCGGCGCCGGGCCGACTCGCTGCGCACCTGGTCCACCAGTCGGCGGTCGGCGACGGTCACCAGCCAGCCGCGCGGGTTGGCCGGCACCCCGCCCGCCGTCCACTGCAGTGCGGCGGCCAGCAGGGCTTCCTGCACCGCGTCCTCACACGCGTCGAAGGCCCCGCCGTGCCTGCGTACCAGCGCGCCGAGGACCTGCGGCGCCAGTTCGCGCAGCAGGCCCTCGACGCCGTTCGGCTCGGTCACCCGTTCGCCGCGAGGTCGTTCGTCGGCGACTCGTGCAGGATCGGCCACAGCTCCACCGGCTCGACGTCCGCGAACGGCATGTCCGCCGCGATCTGCTGGGCGCGCTCCGGGCTCTCGCAGTCCAGCAGGTAGAAGCTGGCCAGGTACTCCTTGGTCTCCAGGTACGGCCCGTCGGTGATCACCGGCACGCCCTCCGCCCGCCGCACCAGCTGCGCGGCGGCCGCGTCCGCCAGCCCGTACGCGCCGATCAGCTCGCCGCTCTCGCGGTACTTGGTGTTGAACGCCTCCTGCTTGGCGATCGCCTCCGGCCAGGCCTCGGCCGGGAAGGAGTCCCACTTGGCCTGGTTGCCGTAGATCATCGCGACGTACTTCATGCCGGGTGTCCCCACTTCCGTCCCGCACGCCCCTCCGGCGCGCTGTCACCTCCCAGTCGGAGCCGCGGCAGGGGCCCTCGACATCGACGACGGGGTTTCTTCGACATATTTCCGTCGTCGGGCACTCGCCGTCGGAGATGCACCCTCGGAGATTCGGCGTCGGAGGATCCTTCTCAGGCGCCGCGCCGGTCCACGGCGTCGAAGGCCGCCAGCGCCCGAGCGCCCGGTTCCAGTGCCCGACGCAGCGCCGCCAGGCCGGGAGCGTCCAGGCCGCCCAGCGCGTCGGCGAGTTCCTCCGTCACGTCCTGTGCGATCTCCTCGGCCACCGCCTCCGTGGCCGTGCGCGGCCCCAGCTTGCTGACCGCGGCGGCCGCGCGGGCGGGCGTGAGCAGGGTCGACGCCTGAACCAGCAGCCACGCCGGCACCCCGGCCGCGCCCTCCGGCGGGGGCAGGTAGGGGCGGGCGCCTCCGTAGCGCTCGTCCTCGGCGAAGGCCTGCTGCTTCACCTTCACCAGCGGCCGGGCCACCGCCCCCGCCTCGCCCGACTCCCGCCACTGCCCGGTCGGTTTGAGGACGTACCCCTCCGCGAGGTTGTCCGCCAGCTCGGGCAGCCCGAACAGTGCGGGCACCCGGCTCGGGAACAGCACCGGGAGGTCCTGCAGCGCGTTCAGCGGGCCGTGGCCGAGGAGCGGCACGCAGGTGAGCCCGGCGGTGCCCGCGGCGGTGCGCAGGGCGCGGTCGGCGATCCACCAACGGCCTTCGGGTGTCCGTACGGTGGCGTCGAACGGCAGCCAGCGCAGGCCGGGGTCGTACCAGACGCCGGTCTGCACCGGTTCGACCCCGTCGGCGGCGGGCACGTCGGGGTGCGGGTAGCGTCCGCCGGCCAGCTCGCCGTAGACGGTCACCACCGCCGACGGGCCCCACGGCCCGCGCACCGCGCCGGCGAGCCGGGCCGCGGCGACGGCGAGCCGGGGCCAGATGCGGCTCACGCCGAAGAAGCCGTCCAGCCCTTCGTCGTCGAGCAGTTGACGTCGTTTCGCGGGGCGCACCGAATCGCCCTCGCAGACCACCGCGAAGTGCGCGCCGTGCACCTTCTCCGCCGCGACCCACTCGCGGCTGCCGGGCCCGCCGGAGCGGCCGCGCGCGGGGATCTTGGGATAGGACTGCAGCTCGGCCGCGTCGAACACCGTCGTCGTCTCGGACACGAACAGGATCCTCGCCGCCGGATCCGCCCGCCGGCAACCGGGATTCCCGGCCCCGCCGATCCCACGGGGTGCGTGCTCGGACCGGACACGCCCGGACCCGACGCGCTCGGACCGGACACGCTCGGAGCCGTACGCCGCGGCAGACCCGGACACGCTCACCCTGGTGCGCGGTCAGACCGCCCACTGCGAGCGCAGCCGGGCGAACGCCTCGTGGAACCCGGGGAAGGTCTTCCGCACGCACCCCGGGTCGTCGAAGGTGATCCCCGGCGTGCGCAGCGAGGTGACGGCGAAGGACATCACGATCCGGTGGTCGGAGTGCGTGGTGACCTCGACCGGGCGCGGCGCACCGGGGTGGATCTCGATCCAGTCGTCGCCGGTCGCGACCGTGATGCCCATGGCGCGCAGGTTGGCGGCGCAGGCCTCCAGCCGGTCGCACTCCTTGACCCGGGTGTTGTGGACGTCCTCGATCCGCACCGGCCCGGACGCGAAGGGCGCGATCGCCGCGAGGGTGGGCATGGTGTCGGAGATGTCCCGCATGTTGACGGTGAGGCCGTTCAGCGTGCCGTCGCCCGCCACCGTCGTACGGTCGCTCCCGACGTCCACCCGGACGCCCATCCGCCGCAGCACCTCCACGAAGCGCAGGTCGCCCTGAAGGGCGTCCCGGCCGAGGCCGGGTACGGTGACCTCCCGTCCGGCGACGGCCGCGGCGGCGAAGAAGTAGCTCGCGGTGGAGGCGTCCGGCTCGACGGCGTACGGGACGGCCCGGTAGCCCCCGGACGGCACCTCGAACACCTCGCCGCCGGGCATCCGCTCGCGCTTCACCTCGACCCCGAACTCCCGCATCATCGCCAGGGTGATGCCGATGTACGGGGCGGACACCAGCCGGGTGACGGTGATCCGCAGCCCGTCCCGGGTGAGCGGGCCGAGCAGCAGCAGCGCGGTCAGGTACTGCGAGGACTCCCCGGCGTCGAGGGTGAGTCCGCCGCCGCGGACGCCGTCGGCGACGACCGTGAGCGGGTGGTGCCCCTCGGCCTCCTCGTGCCGCAGGTCGACGCCCAGCTCGCGCAGCGCCCGGGTCAGCGGGGCGACGGGACGGCGGCGCATCTGCGCGGAGGCGTCGAAGCGGTAGGTGCCGCGGCCGGCGGCGGCGAGGGCGGGCAGGAAGCGCGCGATGGTGGCGCCGTCCCGGCAGTACACCTCGGCCGTCTCCACGCCGGGCCCGGCCGGCCGTCCCGTCACCCGCCACCGGTCCGCCGCCCGCTCGACGTCGTACCCGAGGGCGACCAGCCCCTGCGCGAAGCCCTCGGTGTCGTCCGAGGCCAGCGGCCGGTGCAGGGTGGTCACGCCGTCGGCGGCGGCGGCCAGGAACAGCGCCCGGGCGGTGATGGACTTGGACCCCGGGATCTCGACGGCAGTCACGGCAGGCTCTCCCTACACAGGTGTGTCCAGCGATGTCGGCCCGATCCTGCCGTACCTGCGCCCTGCCGTTCCCGGCCTTCCACGGACCGGACGGCGACGGCCCGACGACCCCCACCCCCGGTCCGGACTCCGCCCCGCGCGGACCCCGCCGGCTCAGCGGCGCCCCCAGAGCCCGACCAGGTGGGCGTGCAGGACCTCCTCCGCCTCCTCCGCCGTCCGGTGTCCGACCAGCACGTGCGCGGTGAGCCCGTCCGCCAGGGCCAGCAACGTCCGGGCCTCGGTCCGATCCGCCGGACGACCCTCTGCCGACTCCCCGAGCCCAGCCCCGCCTCTGTCCCCGTCCCCGTCCCCGTCCCCGGAAGCCTCCGCGAGCAGCCGCACCACCAACTCCTCCAGGGCCGCGTAGCTGCTCCGCAGGGTCGCCGCCAGCGCCGGGTTCACCGCGGCCCCGGCGACGAAGGCGAGCCAGATCCTGGCCTCGGCCCGGTGTTCCTCGCGCAGCAGCGCCACTTCCCGGGCCACCAGCCCGAGTTCGCTGGCGGCCGACTGCGCCGGGCCGGCGGCCAGCCGCCTCCGGACCCTCTCGGTGACGCGCTCGCCGATGCGCACGAGGGCGAACCGCAGCATCTCCTCCTTGGTGCGGAAGCAGCGCTGGACGGCCCCCATCGACACCTCGGCGCGGGTGGCGACGTCCCGGAGGGTGACGCCCTCCAGTCCGTGTTCGTCCATCAGCAGGCAGACGGCGTCGGCGATCTGCCGGCGTCGGCCCTCGTGGTCCACCTGCTTCGGCATGTCCGGCCTCCTCGTCCCGGCCTCCGGGGTCCGGGGCCGTCAATTATTCGATGCAAGCGTATCGGTTCTCGGACTATGGTTCCGATGCAACCGCATCGGAACCAATCCGAGGAGACCCGCACCCATGCCCCTGTGGAACAGGACCGCCACCGAACTCGCCGCCGCCGTCCGGGCCGGCGAGGTCTCCGCCCTCGACGTGGTCGACAGCCACCTGGACCGCATCGCCGAGGTCAACCCCCACCTGAACGCCGTCACCCAGCTCCTCGCCGACCGCGCCCGCGAGGCCGCCCGGCACACCGACCGGCGCCGGGCCGCGGGCGAGGACCCGGGCCCGCTCGCCGGCGTGCCGTTCACCGTGAAGGAGTGCACCCCCATCGCGGAGGTGGCCACCACCTTCGGCACCCCGCGCTTCCGCAACCACGTCGCGCCCGTCGACGCCGTCCCGGTGGCCCGTCTGCGCGCCGCCGGGGCGATCCCGATCGGCCACAGCAACATGCCGACGCTGATCCTGGCCGGGATGCACACGCGCAGCGAGCTCTACGGCGACACCCGCAACCCGTGGGACCCGAGCCGCACCCCCGGCGGCAGCAGCGGCGGCGACGGCGTCGCGGTCGCCGCGGGCATGGCCCCGCTCGGGCTCGGCAACGACTCCGGCGGCTCGCTGCGGATCCCGGCGGCCTTCTGCGGCGTCGCCGCACTCAAGCCGACCACCGGCCGCTTCCCCGCCGACCAGCGCCTCCTCGGTCCGGACGACCCCGGCCCGGCCTCCCAGGTCCTGGTCACCGACGGCCCGGTGGCCCGGACGGTCGCCGACCTCCGGCTCGCGTACGAGACACTGGCCGGCACCGACCCCCGCGACCCGCGCGCCGTCCCCGTCCCGCTGTACGGCGAACCCCTCGGTCGCCCGCCACGGGTCGCCGTCGTCGCCGACCCGGGCGGCCACGGCGTCCACCCCACCGTCCGCCGGGCCGTCGAGACCGCGGCCGACGCGCTGCGCGACGCGGGGTACGACGTCCGGGAAGTCCCCGACGTGCCGAGGCTGCAGGAGGCCTACGACGCCTACCACCGGCTCACCGTCACCGAGTTCGCCCCGAGCTGGCCCGTCGTACGGCAGCTGCTGGGCGAAGGCGGCGACCGCTTCATCGACCTGACGATGCGCAGCACTCCGCCCGCCGACGCCCCCGGGCTCATCCGGCTCATGAGCGCCTGGATGAACATCCGCCGCTCCTGGACGGAGTTCCTGCACGAGTACCCGCTGCTGCTGGGCCCGGTCTTCACCGAGCCGCCGGTCGAACCGGGCCTGGAGTCGCGGGACCAGGCGGGCCGGGACCGCGTCGCCTCGGGCATGCGGCTCTGCTCGGTGACCAGCTTCGTCGGTGTCCCGGCCGTCGCCGTCCCGACCGGGCTCGCCGACGACGGTCTACCCACCGGCGTGCAACTCGTCGGGCGGGCGTTCCGGGAGGACCTGTGCCTAACCGCCGCCCAGGCCGTCGAGGACCGGCTCGGCGTGCTCACCCCGGTCGACCCGCGGCCGTAGCGGCCGTAGCCGCCGTAGCGGTCCGCGGGGTCCGCGGGGTCCGCGGAGTCGGCGGAGTCGGCGGAGTCCGCGGAGTCCGCGGAGTCGGCGGAGTCGGCGGGGTCCGCGGAGTCGGCGGGGTCCGCGGAGTCGGCGGGGTCGGCGGGGTCGGGGGCCGGGGGCGGCGGGGTCGGCGGGCCGGGGGCCGGGGGCCGGGGGCGGCGGAATGCCGCGGCTACGCGCCCTGCAGGCCCGGCACGACCAGTCCCGACTCGTACGCGATCACCACCGCATGCGTCCGGTTCTGCGCGCCGAGCTTGGTCAGCACGTTCCCGACGTGCGTCTTCACCGTCTCCGGACTCACCGCCAGCGACTGCGCGATCTCCGGGTTCGACGACCCGGTCGCCATCAGCCGCAGCACCTCCTCCTCCCGCCCGGTCAGCGCCGCCCGGGGCAGCGCCCGAGCGGAGTCCAACGGGCGGGCGGCCACCATCCGGCGCAGCGCGGCGGGGAAGAGGATCGCCTCCCCCGCCGCCGCCACCCGCACCGCTTCGGCGATCTGCGGGACCGGCCGCCGCTTCAGCACGAAGCCGCTGGCCCCGGCGCTGAGGGCGGCGGTGACGTAGTCGTCGTTCTCGAAGGTGGTGATCACGACGACCTTCGGCGGGTCGGCGTCCCCGGCCAGCAGTTCGCGGGTCGCCTCGATCCCGTTGCGGCGCGGCATCCGCACGTCCATCAGCACCACGTCCGGGCGCAGCCGCCGCACCTGCTCGACGACCTCGACCCCGTCGGCCGCCTGCCCGACCACCGCGATGCCCGGCTGGGCACCCAGCAGGGTGCCCAGACCGCTGCGGGTCACCGGGTCGTCGTCGGCGATCAGGACGGTGACGGGGCGTTCCGGGCTGCTCACGCCGACAACCGTATCGGCAGCCGGACCGCCAGCCGCCAGTACTGTTCCCCGCGCGCACCCTGCAGCCCGGCCTCGAACTCGCCGTGCAGCAGGCGGACCCGCTCGGCGAGGCCGGGCAGGCCGTGGCCGGAGGTGGGGAAGCCGCTCGGGCCGGCCTTGACCCCGTTGACCACACCCAGTTCCAGTCCGTCCGCCGCGACCACCACCCGCAGCTCGATCGGCCCGCCCGCGCCGTGCCGCAGCGCGTTGGTCAGGCCCTCCTGCAGGATCCGGTACGCGGCGCGGGAGAGCGTGCCGTGGACCTGCTCCGGATCACCGAGGACCACCGTCTCCACGACGGCACCCGCGTGGCGCAGCCGGTCCAGCAGTTCGGGCAGGTCGGCGAGGGTCCGGGTCGGCGCGACGCCCGCCTCCTCCTCCCTCAGCACGCCCAGCACGTAGTCCAGGTCCTCCAGCGCCGCCCGGGCCGACTCCTCGATGCTGCGCATGGCGGCCCGGGCGGCCGCCGGATCGGCGGCGAGCACCTCACCGGCGACGGCGGCCTGGATGGTGGCGGCGGTCAGGGTGTGACCGATCGAGTCGTGCAACTCGTGCGCCAGCCGGTTGCGTTCGGCCAGTGCCCGCTCCCGCTCGGCCGCCATCGCCAGCCGCTCCGCCTGCGACGGCCCGAGCAGCCGCGGCGCCAGCCACCGCAACGCACCCGACACCGCCACGAACAGCACCACCAGCAGCACCAGGCAGACCACCGACACCAGTCGGCCCCAGCCTCCCGTCAGCTCCTTGGACCACCCGAACAGGCTGAACCGCGCGTCCCCCTTCGCGTATCCGGTGGACAGGAACAGTCCCATCGTCAGCAGCACACCGCCGCCGAACAGCACCGCCCACCCCGACATGACGTGCAGCACCAGGAACGCCGGTGTCCGCCACCGTTCCCCCGCCGCACCCTTCACCGGATCCGGCAGCGCCACCCCGAGCAGCCGCCGCGCCGCCCGGACCAGCGCCCGCCGCGTCACCCCGGCCAGGCCCACCACCCCGATCAACACCACCCAGAGCGCGAGCGACAGCACCTCCGGCAGCGCGTACGGATCCGCCTGCATCCCCGCTGCGGGCACCGCCGCGACCAGCGCCAACGGCAACCCCGCCACCGCCCCGAGAACGGCGAACAACACACCTGAATACGTGGAGCCGCGCAACAACGGCCGAAGGACCTTGATCATGGTCGCCAGTATTGCCACGCCCCCCGCACCCGGCCTCCCCCGATCGAGGGAGCATCCCGTCCCCGCATCCGACCGGACGGTCCCGACACCGTGCCTGGGCCGGTCAGCAGGGTCGGTTCGTCGGGGTGGCCGTGCCCGTCCGGGTGCGGTCGTAGGCGGGGTCGACGGTGCCGAACAGGCGGTCCCAGACGGTGGTGTAGAAGCCCAGGTTGACGGACGGGTCGACGTGGTGGCCGACGTGGAACGCCGGCAGCGTCACCCAGAGCAGGTTGGCCGTCGGCGCCCCGCCCACCACCTGAACCGGACCGAGTCCGGAGAACAAAACGGCCGGTCGATCCGAAGATCGACCGGCCGTTCGCTGTGCGCGAGGGGGGAGTTGAACCCCCACGCCCTTTCGGGCACTGGAACCTGAATCCAGCGCGTCTGCCTATTCCGCCACCCGCGCATCTGGGTGATGGGTTAAGCATAGACCATCTGGAGGGGTGCTTCCGACCACGTCCGGGCGACGCCCACGGTCACCCTCTCCGGCCGGGCTCCAGCCCGGCTCCGTCGGGCATCCGGCTCCGTTCCAGGTGGCGCCGGCCGGGGCAGGCGGCTCGGCGCCCGAGCCGGCGGGGATGAAGCACGAGGACCCCGACCCAGGCCCAGACCCAACCCCGGCCCCTCCGACAATCCACCCCGGCGAGGAGGACCGAGGAGGAAACTCCCGGATCGGACACGAAGGATGGGGCTAGTCTGGGGCCATGGTTGTGAATGGCACAGACCAAGTAGCCACGGACGAACAGGAGTTCATCAGCGCTCCGGCTCTGATCCTCCGTTCCCTCGCCGCCCGCCCCGACCGGCGGGCCATCACCACGGCCGACGGCACGGTGATCACGGCCGGCGACTTCGCCGCCGCCACGTACCGGCTCGCCCACGAGCTGGTCGCCCGGGGCGCGGCCCGCGGCACCACCGTGACCCTGCTGACGGGCAACACCGCCGAGGCGCTGAGCGCGCGCTACGCCGCCGGGCTGGCGGGCGCACGGGTGGTGAACCTGTACGACGGCATGAGCGCGGCGACCCTGGCCGAGATCACGACGAGCGTCGACACCGCCGTCCTGCTGGTGGACGCCGAACGGTACGCGACGGCCGCCGAGTTGCTGCCGCTCGTCGACGTGCCGACCGTCCTCACGCTGGGCCCGGGCCCCGAGACGACCGGCTCCACAGCGACCGGCTCCACAGCGATCGGCTCCACAGCGATCGGCGAGGACGTCGTCGCCGCTTCCGCGCACCGGCCCGCCGAGCCGCCGGCCGTCCGGATCGGCCCGGACGACGACCTGGGCATCCGCCACACCGGCGGCACCACCGGCATCCCGAAGGGCATCCGCAGCCTGCACGGCCCGTACCGGAGCGCCTTCGACGCCCAGTACGGCGGCCCCGACCCGGATGCCGCCCCGCCCCGCTTCCTCGCCGCCACCTCCCTCGCCCACCTGGCCGGGGTGCTGTCCGACCTGACGTTCCACAGCGGCGGCTCGGTGGTCATCCAGCGCTCCTTCGACCCCGGTGAGGTCCTGGCGGCGGTCGAACGCGAGCGCATCACCGACCTCTGGGTGCTGCCGCCGCTGCTGTACCAGCTGCTCGACCATCCGGCGATCGGCCGCACCGACCTGTCCAGCCTGCGCCGGGTCTCGTACGGCGGCTGCGCCGCTTCGCCGTCCCGGGTGCGCGAGGCGATCGAGGTGTTCGGGCCGGTCCTGGTGTCCGGCTACGGGCAGTCGGAGGCGCAGAACATCTCGATGCTCGCGCCGCACGAGCACGACCGGATCGGGCGCGGCGGCCAGCTCTCGGTCGGCCGGCCGCTCCCGGGCGTCGAGGTGGCGGTCCGGGCCGAGGACGGCACCGAGCTGCCGGCCGGGGAGCAGGGCGGGATCCACGTCCGCTCGGCGACCGTCATGGCCGGGTACTGGAAGCGGCCCGACCTCACCGCCGAGGTCCTGCGCGACGGTTGGCTGGACACCGGCGACATCGGCTACCTCGACGAGGACGGCTACCTCTACCTGGCCGACCGGAGCAAGGACAAGATCATCGTGGTCGGCGGGCACGTCTACCCCACCGAGGTGGAGGAGTTGCTGCTCACCCACCCGGCGATCGCCCAGTGCGCGGTCTACGGGGTGCGCGACGCCCAGGAGGCGGAGCACGTCCACGTCGCCGTCGTCCCCGCACCGGGGCAGCAGCCCGAACTGGACGACGTCCGCGCGTTCGTCACCGCCCGCAAGGGCCGGATGTACGCACCGGAGGCCCTGCACGTGCTGGCCGAGATCCCGCTGACGGCCGTGGGCAAACCGGACAAGAAGCTGCTGCGCGACTCCCACGCGGGCTGAGAACTGCCCCCCGGGGGGCGCTTCCGGGCGGATCCTCCGCGGACGATCCGACCGGAAGCACCCCCGACGGATGGGCCATCATGGCGCCATGGCAGATGAAACGATCACCGCTCGCACCATCGCCGACCGCCACCTCGACCGGGTGGCCGCCCACGACCCCTTGCACGCCGCATGGTTGGGCCTGCACCCGGGCGACGACCGGCAGCCGGACCTCTCCCCGGAAGGGTTCGAGGCGCTCGCCGACATCGCCCGACGCACCCTCACCGCGCTCGACGCCACGCACTCCGCCGGCGACCACAAGACAGCCCCCACCGCAGCCGTCACCGCAACGGACCCCGCCGACCGGACCTGCGCCCGGCTGCTCCGCGAGCGGCTGACCGCCGAACTGGCCGTGCACGACTCCGGCGAGAACTTCCGCCAGCTGCGCAACATCGCCGCGCACGTCCACCACGTCCGGGACATCTTCAGCTACATGCCGACCGCCACCGACGACGACTGGGCCGCGGTGGCCGGCCGGATGCGCAACCTGCCCGCCGCCCTCGACGGGTACCGCGCGACCCTCACCGAGGGCATGTCCCGGCGGCTGTTCGTCGCGCCCCGCCAGGCGGCCGCGGTCGTCGACCAGCTCACCGCCTGGACCGGCGAGGACACCGGGAACGCCGGGTGGTTCGCCGGCTTCGTCGCCCCCGGCCCCGAACGGCTGCGCGGCGAACTGGACGCCGCCGCCCTCCGGGCCACCGCCGCCACCGCCGAGTTCCGCGACTGGCTGCGCGACACCTACGCCCCGGCCACCGTCGGCACCCCGGACGCCGTGGGCCGGGAGCGCTACCGGCTCGCCGTGCGCCACCACACCGGAGCCGAGGTCGACCTGGACGAGGCCTACGCCTGGGCCTGGAGCGAGTTCCACCGGACCGCGGCCGAGATGCGCGCCGCGGCCGACCGCGTACTGCCCGGAGCGGGAGCCCTGGAGGCGATGCGGCACCTGGAGCGACACGGCCACGCGGTCGAGGGCGAGGAGGCGGTCCGTGACTGGCTGCAGCAGATCATGGACGGGGCCATCACCGCCCTCGACGGCACCCACTTCGACATCTCCGGGCCGCTGCGCCGGGTCGAGTCCCGGATCGCCCCGGCGGGCAGCGCCGCCTCGCCGTACTACTCCGGCCCGAGCCTGGACTTCAGCCGCCCCGGCCGCACCTACTTCCCCACCCTCGGCCGGGACTCCTTCCCGACCTGGCAGCTCGTCAGCATCTGGTACCACGAGGGCGTCCCGGGCCACCATCTGCAGCTCGCCCAGTGGGTCGCCCTCGCCGACGAACTCAGCCGCTACCAGACGACGCTGGGCATGGTCAGCGCCAACGTCGAGGGCTGGGCCCTGTACGCCGAGCGCCTCATGGACGAGCTGGGCTTCCTCGACGACCCGGCGCACCGCCTCGGCTTCCTCGACGAACAGATGCTGCGCACCATCCGGGTGATCATCGACATCGGCATGCACCTGGACCTGGCCGTCCCGGCCGACGCGGGCTTCCACCCCGGCGAGCGCTGGACCCCGGAACTCGCCACGGAGTTCATGGCCACGTACAACGGCAGCCCGGCCGAGCTGCGCGACAGCGAGATCGTCCGCTACCTCGGCTGGCCGGGCCAGGCCATCGGCTACAAGCTCGGCGAACGCGCCTGGCTGCGCGGACGTGACGCGGCCCGCAGCCGTCTGGGCGCCGGGTTCGACCTCAAGACGTGGCACATGAAGGCGCTCGCCCTGGGCTCGCTGGGACTCGACGACCTGGTCGACCGACTCGCCGCGCTCTAGAGCCGGCGCGACAGCTCGCCCGGCGCGGCAGAACGGGCTCAGCAGCTCGCCCGGCCCAGCAGCCCGCCGGCCCAGCAGAACGGGCGCAGCACCTCCGCCGAATCCCCGGGAGATCCCCACCGGACTTCACCCCACCGTGGGGTTTGGCTCAACGAAGTGCCACCCGGGTGCCGAGAAGGCAAGAGGGGTGGCGGCGCTGAGGGTCGCCACCCCGCTCCGCACACGGTCCGGCCGGGCGGACGTCCGCCCGGCCGTCCGCCCGCCCGTCCGTCCGTCCGTCCGGCGCGGCTCAGGCGGCGCCGAAGTGCCGCTTGGTGTCGCCGATCAGGCCCTTCAGGAACGCCGCACCCGGGACCCCGGTCAGCGCCGCCGGCCGTGCCAGCAGGGGGACCGGCTCGAAGGCGAAGGTCCAGGTGAAGCGGGTGCCGTTCGCCGTGGGCTCGACGAGGTAGTCCTCGCCGAAGCGCCGGAACAGCGGCAGGCTGGCCTGCGCGACGCAGAACGAGTGCCGCACCCCCTCCTCCCACCGCACGAACTCCTCGCGCAGCCGCAGCACGCCGCGCGCGGTGATCTCCCGCGTCGTGCCGACACCGTGCGGGGCGGGCGAGGTGTAGCGGCCGCCGCCCAGACCGCGGCACCAGGACAGCGGCGTGTCGCCGGCGAGGCCCTGCCAGACGGTCTCGGGCGCCACGGGGAGGTCCATGGTGAACGAGTGGCGGTGCGGGGCGGTGTCGAAGAAGGACACGTCGAAGCGTTCGAGCGTGGACCAGGGCATGGTTCCCCTCCTGTCGGTGTGGCGACGTCCTGTCGGTGTGGCTACGTCTGTCCGTGCGGATGCATCAGTCCGTGCCGGACGCGGGGGCCGGTCACCCGCCGGCGGGCGCCCCGCCGCCCACCGCCCGCAGGGCGAAGGGCAGGAAGCGGTCCGCCGCCTCCCGCGCGGTGGCCTCGTCCACCTGCTCCGGCAACCGGGGGGTGAGCAGGAACCGGCCCATCACCGGCCCGACCACCACCTCGCCGAGCAGCTCGGCGTCCTCGACCGGCGGGATCTCCCCCCGCTCGACGGCGCTCCGCACGACCTCGGTCACCCGCCGGTACACGGGCGCCAGGAGGGTCACGGTGAGCGCCTCGGCCAGGGCGGTGTTGTGCGCCGCCTCGCCGATCAGGGCCCGCATCACCCGGCCGCTCTCTCCGGTCATGGCGGTGGCCTTGTCCCGGAGCACCACGCGCAGATCGCCCTCCAGGCTGCCGGTGCCGGGCAGGCCGTACGGGTCCTCCTCGGCGAAGCTCGCGGCGGCGGCGACCACCAGGTCCTCCTTGGACGACCAGCGCCGGTAGAGGGTCGCGGTGGAGACGCCCGCCCTGGCGGCCACCGCGGCGGTGGTCAGTCCGCCGTAACCGTTCTCGGCCAGCACGGCCAGCGTGGCCTCCAGCAGCGCCCGGTCCCGGGCGGCATCCCGGGGGCGACCCCGGCGGGGTGCTGTCCCGGACGGGGCGGGCGACGCGGGCGACGTCGGGGACGCGGGCGGGGTGGGGGTGGTGCGGGTCATGCCGCCAGTTTACCGCCAATAGAAACGAAATCATTTCGTTTCGTTTATGCTCGGCGGCATGAGCGCTTCCACCGAGACCACGCCCGGCACGACCGCCTCCGCCGAGTCGGCGCCTGCCCCCACCGACGCCACCTCCGCCGCAGCAACCTCCGCCGCGGCCACCGTCGCCGCGGCCACCGTCGCCCGCCTCGGCGCCGCCTTCACCGCCGGCCGCACCAAGCCCGTCGCCTGGCGCAAGGCCCAACTGCGCGCCCTGCGCCGCCTGCTGGTCGAACAGGAGGACGTCTTCGCCGCCGCCCTCCACACCGACCTCGGCAAGCACGCCGCCGAGGCGTACACCACCGAGATCGGGTTCACCGTCAGCGAGATCGACCACACCCTGCGCCACCTCGACCGCTGGCTGCGCCCGAGCCGCGTCCCGGTGCCGCTGGCGCTGCAGCCCGCCCGGGCCCGCACCGTGCGCGAACCGCTGGGCACCGTGCTGGTCATCAGCCCCTGGAACTACCCGTTGCAACTGGCCCTGGCCCCGCTGGTCGGCGCGATCGCGGCGGGCAACTGCGTGGTGGTCAAGCCCAGCGAACTCGCCCCGGCCACCTCGGCGGCGCTCGCCCACTGGCTGCCCCGCACGCTCGACCCGCAGGCCGTCGCCGTCGTCGAGGGCGGCGTCCCGGAGACCACCGCCCTGCTGGAGCAGCGCTTCGACCACGTCTTCTACACCGGCAACGGCACGGTCGCCCGCATCGTGATGACCGCCGCGGCCCGCCACCTCACCCCGGTCACCCTGGAGTTGGGCGGCAAGAGCCCCGCCGTCGTCGAGCCGGGCACCGACCTCGCGACCGCCGCCCGCCGCATCGCCTGGGGCAAGTTCATGAACGCCGGCCAGACCTGCGTCGCCCCCGACTACGTCCTCGCCATCGGCGGGAGCGCGACCGCGATCGAGGCGCACCTGACCGCCGCGGTCCGCGAGATGTACGGCACCGACCCGAAGGAGAGCCCCGACTACGGCCGCATCGTCAACGAGCGCCACTTCGACCGCCTGACGGCCCTGCTCGGCGACGGACGGATCGTCACCGGCGGGGACCACGACCGCGCCGAACGCTACCTCGCCCCGACCGTCCTCGCCGACGTCGACCCGGAGGCGCCGGTGATGCGCGAGGAGATCTTCGGCCCGGTCCTGCCGATCGTCAGCGTCCCCGACCTCGACGCCGCCATCGCCTTCATCACCGCCCGGGACAAGCCCCTCGCCCTGTACGCCTTCACCGCCTCGGCCCGCACCAAGCACCGCCTGACCACCGAGACCTCCTCCGGCGCCCTGTCCTTCGGCGTCCCCAACGCCCACCTCACCGTCCCCGGCCTCCCCTTCGGCGGCGTCGGCGAGAGCGGCATCGGCGCCTACCACGGCGCCCACACCATCGACACCTTCAGCCACACCAAGGCCGTCCTCGACAAACCCCTCCCCGCCGACACCCTCCGCCTCGCCTACCCGCCCTTCACCCCCCTCAAGTCCCGCATCCTCCGCCGCTTCCTCTGAACCCCCGCACCGCCGGTCGCCGCCCTCACCGTCCCCCCTACCGGCGGCAACCGGCACTCTCTCCGATTCGACGAAGTCCCGCCGGCCGAGCGAGCACGCCTCCGACGGCCGCTACACACTGTTCTACGCCGTCCACGCCGATGTCCCGGACGACCAGCAGAACGACGTCCTCCGCAAGGTCCGGGACCTGCTCACCGGCGAAGGGCTCAAGGTCACGGAGTACCAGGAGATCCCGGCCGGCGATCCCCCGGCCCAGCCCGCCGCCGCCTTCTCCGCCCGGCACCCCGACAGCCAGTACGTCGTCGACGTCGACAGCACAGGGGGTCACAACCGGATGTCCCTTGCGGTCCGTACTCCTTGCCTGCTGCCGCCGCCCGAGTCGGCCCCGCCGACCACGCCGGCGCCGACCGGTACGGCCTAGTCGTCCTGCCGGCCGCGGAACGCGCGGCGGTACTCCCTCGGGGCCACGCCGACGCGCGCGGTGAAGACCGGCCGCAGGGAGACCGCCGAGGAGAAGCCGCAGCGCGTGGCGACGGTGTCGACGGGGAGGTCGGTCTCCTCCAGGAGGCGCTGGGCGGTGAGGACCCGCTGGTCGAGGAGCCAGCGGGTCGGGGTGGTGCCGGTGGCGGCGGCGAAGCGGCGGGCGAAGGTCCGTTCGGACATCAGGGCGGCGGCCGCCATCCGCGGGACGGTCCACGGGGTGTCGAGGGAGGCGAGGATCTCGGCGCGGACGCGGTCGAGCGGGTCGTCCGCGGTGGGGGCCGGGACCGGGGTGGGGATGAACTGGGCCTGGCCGCCGGCCCGGAAGGGGGCGGTGACCATGGCGCGGGCGATGGTGGCGGCGGCCTGCTGGCCGTGGGCGGTGCGGACGAGGTGGAGGCAGAGGTCGATGCCCGCCGCGACGCCGGCCGAGGTCCACAGGCCCTCGCCGCCGGTGAAGAGCACCTCGGGTCGGACCGTCACCGCCGGGAAGCGGCGGGCGAGTTCGGGGGCGAGGGCCCAGTGGGTGGTGGCCTCGCGGCCGTCCAGCAGGCCGGCCTCCGCGAGGACGAAGGCGCCCGCGCAGAGCGAGGCGATCGGGACGCCGTCGGCGTGGACGGCCCGCAGGGCGTCGAGGACGACGGGATCGCGCTCCGCCGCCGGGTCCTCGACGCCCGGGACGACGACCAGGTCGCAGTCGGCGAGCCCGGCCGTCCCGTGGTCGGGGACACGTTCCAGCCCGCCGCCCAGCCGGACCCGGGTGCCGTCCGGGCCGCAGACCCGCAGGTCGAAGGCGGGCAGTCCGGGCCGGGCGACGCGGTTGGCCCACACCTCGCCGATCACCGCGTAGTCGAAGGCCCGGACACCGTCGAAGATCAGACAACCCACCGTTCGCATGGCAGAGAACCTATGGCAGGAATCCATCGATGGGTGGCATCTCCGCCCATCACGCCGCCGGCACGCCGGCGAGCACGATGGACGCATGACGAACACCGACGCATTCGACGCCCCGCTCACCCTCGACCCCGACGCGGTCCTGCTGCTCATCGACGTCCAGAAGGGCTTCGAGGACCACGAGTTCTGGGGCCCCCGCGACAACCCGCAGGCCGAGCAGCGGATGGCCGAGCTGATCGCCGCCTGGCAGGCCACCGGCCGCCCGGTCGTCACCGTGCAGCACGCCTCCACGGCCGGGCCGCTGGTCGAGGGCACGCCGGGGTACGAGCTGAAGGACTTCGTCGCCGACGTCACTCCCGCGCTGCACATCACCAAGACCGTCAACAGCGCCTTCTACGGCACCCCCGACCTGCACGCCTGGCTCCGGGAGCGCGGCGCCCGGCAGCTGGTGGTCACCGGGATCATCACCAACGTGTGCAACGAGACCACCGCCCGGATGGCGGGCAACCTCGGCTACGACGCGATCTTCCCGACCGACGCCATGCACGCCTTCGACATGACCGGCCCCGACGGGACCACCCTCCCCGCCGCCGAACTCGCCCGCGCCACGGCCACGGTGCTGCACGCGATGCGGTTCGCCAAGGTGGTGACGACGGAGCAGGTGCTCGACGCGGCCGAGGCCTGACCGGCGGCGGAGCCCGGGCGGCTAGTCCCTGATCAGCAGCCGGTACGCGTTCCCCTCCTCGGCGTTGAGCAGCACGTACGACGCCCCGAGGCCGAGCGCGACCTCCCGCAACCGGGCCAACGCCTCGGCCTCGGACGGGACTTCCAGGCCGAGTGCGGCGGCGGCCGCGTCCCGGTCGGCGTAGTGGCCGGGCTCGTCCTCCAGGTACTCCTCGGCCGCTTCCGCGCTCTCCTCCACCGTCAGCCGCCGGCAGTCCCGCCACCACGGCACGGCGAGCAGCAGCCGGACCAGCTCCGGCACCCCGACGGCCAGCAGGGCGGCGCCGCCCTCGGAGTCGGCGAAGAGCACGGGCCGTTCCTCGCCGCCCTCGCCGCAGAGGAAGTAGGTACCGCCCGCGCCGTCCTTGGCCACCGGCTCCAGGGCCTCACCGGAGGCGAGCACCACCGCCTCGACGTGCTCGTACCAACGGGAGGGGTCGAACTCGCCCGGCCAGGCCAGGTAGTCGGCGGCGGCGGGGTTGGCGCGGATCGCGTCGAGGAGGGACATGGCGGCCACCCTACGGCGTACCGCTGACAGGGACTCAGGCCGACCGGAACCGGGCGCCGGGACCCGGAACGGCCGGGAGGACGGGACCGGGACGACCGGGACCAGGCCGGACCCGGGCCGGCCGGACCCGGTCCCACCGGCCCCGGTCCGTCGGGGCTCAGGCCGCCAGCCGCTGCGCCAGGTACTCCTCCCAGGTCCGCCGCCCGTGCTCCGCCCCCGGCCGGGCCAGGTTCTCCCCCGCCCGGTAGGCGCGCCCGACCTTCCCCGGCACCCGCACCGGCAGCTGCCGCCGGCCGCGGCCGCGGGCCTCCAGGTACCGCCGGGTCAGCTCGCGCATCTCGTACACCGTGGGGCCGGCCAGGTCGGGCACCGCCCCGGCGGGCTCGTCCAGCGCCAGCTCGACCATCCGGGCGGCGACCTCGCGCACGTCCACGGGCTGCCAGCGGACGCCGCCGGGGGCCGGGACGACCGGCAGCTTCACCATCTTCTCGACGACGGTGAACGCCAGGTCGTGGAACTGCGCGGCCCGCAGCACGGTGTACGGCAGGCCCGAGCCGGCGACCGCCTCCTCGGCGGCGAGCTTGGCCCGGAAGTAGCCGAGCGGGATCCGGTCCGCGCCGATCACCGAGATGTACACCAGGTGCCGCACGCCCGCCCGCCGGGCGGCCGCGACCAGCAGCGCGGTGGCGGTGTCGTCGCCCTTCGGACCGCCCGCGAGGTGCAGCACGGTGTCCACGCCGGCCAGCGCCTCATCCAGCCGGACGGCCGCCTCGGCCGGGTCTCCGAGGAGGTCGCCGCGCGCGTAGGTCACGCCGTCGGCGGCGGCACGCTGGCGGCGGCTGAGCACGCGCACCGGCCGACCGGCCGCGCACAGCAGCGGCACGACCTGCCGGCCGAGCGTGCCGGTGCCTCCGGTGACCAGGACGGGATTGTTCGTCACGATCGTCTCCGATTCGTCCGGGGCGGGGAGTTGATCTCCCCGCCGCAGCCGTTGTTGGGTGGCTCCTGCTGCCCTGACCCCCGGCGACGAAGGAATGTGACACGTGGACGACGCGGTGGACGAGACATCTGCCCGGACCGCGCTCTTCGAGGAGCAGCGCCCGCACCTGCGCGCGGTCGCCTACCGGATGCTCGGCTCGATCAGCGAGGCCGAGGACGCCCTGCAGGAGGCCTGGCTGCGGTACGACCGCACCGACACCGCCGGGGTGGAGAACCTCGGCGGCTGGCTGACGACGGTGGTGTCACGGGTGTGCCTGAATCTGCTGCGCGCCCGCGCCCAGCGCCGTGAGGAGCCGCTGGAGCCCGCCGGTCCGGGCGGTGAGCCGGGCCCGCCGCGCATCCCGGACCCGCTGCTGCGGCGCGAGGGCGTGGTGGACCCCGAGCAGGAGGTGATGCTCGCGGACTCGGTCGGCCTGGCGATGATGGTGGTGATGGAGTCGCTGTCGCCGGCCGAGCGGGTCGCCTTCGTGCTGCACGACCTGTTCTCCGTGCCGTTCGACGAGATCGCCCCGCTGATCGAGAAGTCGGCGGCCGCGACCCGGCAGCTGGCCAGCCGGGCCCGCCGCAAGGTGCAGGGGCAGGCGCCCGTGCCCGACCCTGACCTCGGCCGCCAGCGGCTGGCCGTGGACGCCTTCTTCGCCGCCGCCCGCAACGGGGACCTCGATGCCCTGGTCGCCGTGCTCGACCCGGACGTGGTGCTGCGTTCGGACGGCGGGGCGGCGATGGCCCGGCACACGGTGGTGCTCTCGGGCGCCGCCACGGTGGCCGGCCAGGCCGTCCTGTGGGGCACGCTGTCGCCGTTCGCCCGCCCGGCGCTGGTCAACGGCACCGCGGGCGCCGTGGTGATCGGCGACAACGGCCGGGCGCTGTCGATCATGGCGTTCACCGTGGCGGACGGCGCGATCGTCGCGATCGACGTTCTCACCGACCCCGAGCGGCTGGCCGCGCTGGACCTCTCGCAGTTCCGGGACCGCCGGGACGACGAGGCGCGCCGGGACGACGAGGCGCGCCAGGACGGCGAGCAGCGGTAGGACGGCGAGCAGACAGCAGGACGGCGAAGGGGTGGGAGGGCCACCGCCTCCCACCCCCGTCCACCCCCGGAGCGTCCTCAGCGCCCGACCGCGCCGTCCAGCTGCTCGCGGATGATGTCCGCGTGCCCGGCGTGCCGACCGGTCTCCTCGATCATGTGGACCAGCACCCACCGCAGCGACGGCCCCTCGGCCGCGTCCGGCCGCAGCGAGCGCACGCCCGGCCGGTCGAGGTCCGGGGCGGCGGCCGCCACCGCGTTGGAGCGCGCGATCGCGTCGCGGTACGCGGCGACCGCGGCGGCCACGGTCGCGTCGTCCAGCAGGTTCTCTTCGGAGTCCCGGGGCTTCTCGCCGACGCCCTGGTAGGCCCACGCGAACCAGTTGTGCTCGACCACGGTCAGGTGCCGCACCAGCCACAGCAGGCTGGTGCCGGAGGGCACGCCGGGGCGGCGGGCGTCCTCGTCGGAGAGCCCGTCGACCTTGGCGAGCACCGCCCCGCGCAGGTAGTCGAGGAAGGCGAGCAGCGTGGTGGGCTCGTCCGCGTTCGCGCTCGGCGGCCGGGTGTCGGAGAGTTTGCTCGGCGCGGCGCCCGGGGCGGCGTTCCCGGTGCCCTCGGTGCCTTCGGTGCCTTCGGTGCGGTCAGCGGGCTCGGCGTGCGCGGCGGGCTCGGCCTGCGCGGTGTTGTCGGTGTTGTCGGTCACCGCGCCACCCTAGCCACCGCCCGTCCGCCGGGGAACGGAATATGAGCGCCCGTCACCAGCCCTGCGCGGCCACCCAGTCGGCGAGGTGCCGGGCACAGTCGTCGACCGACTCCTGCCAGGTGCGCACTGCTCCGGCCCCGGCCTCGTCGCTGACGTGCTTGACCAGCCGCACCGGGACGCCGGCCCGGTGGGCGACGGTGGCGATCGCGTAACCCTCCATGTCGACCAGGTCGGCGTGCTCGGCGAGCCGGTCACGGGCGGCCGGGTCGGAGACGAACAGGTCGCCGGTGGCGAGCACCGGGCCGTCGCCCTTGCCGATCACCAGCGGGGCGCCGTACTGACGCCCGGTGAGCGCCTGCAGGGCCGCGGTGTCGAGGTCGTGCTGGATCACCTGGACCACGTGGTGGGTGCCCTCCCAGCCGGGACGCAGCGCACCGGCCGTGCCGAGGTTGATCACCTCGGAGGGCTTCTCGCCCCCGGCGAGGACGGTGGCCAGGGCGGCGGTGGCGTTGACCTTCCCGATCCCGGTGAGCAGCACGGGCAGTCGGCCGTCCAGGTGGGCGGCCTCCTCGCGCACGGCGACGACGAGCAGCGGGCGGTCGGGCGAGATCGTTCCAAGCAGGCGCATGTGCCCATCGTACGGAGGGAGGGGGTGCCGCACCGGGGAGCGCGCGCCCACGAACGCACCCCCGGCACTCCGCCCGGTCGGGGGAACCGCTCGGGGTGCGGGTGGCGTCGGAGGGTTCGCCACCTCTCCGTACGGGCGACGGCACGAACGCCGACCGGACGACACCGCGAGCGGCACCGCGGGCGTGCGGGCCGCGTGCCCGAGCTTTACGGAGGCGTGCGGAACCGTGCACGACATGCTCAAGATCGGCGCAAGTCGGGTGTGGCCGGGGGGGAGTCACGGCCATACTGCTGCCATCGGCCGGGCCCCGGCGAACGGGCCCGGCTCCAGGGGAGGATGAGGCGGGTGGCGACACCAGAAGGCAACGGCGCACCGGGGGCCGCGATCCCGGCCCGGCCACCGGGAGCACGGGCCGCGACGGGCACGTCGGTGCTCGTGGGTCCCGGCGGCCCCCCGGCGGCCGGCCCCGGCACTGCACCCGGCCGGACACCCGGCCGGGCACTCGCCGGGGCACCCGGCGGACCACCCGCCCGGCGCCCCCGGACGGTGGTCGCCACCGGCGTCCGCGCCCGGCTCGCGCAGGCCGGCCAGACGGCGCCCGGCCGGATCCGGCTGGCCGGTGTGGTGCTGGCGACGCTCACCGTGGCGTTCGGCGGGCTCACCGCCTGGCAGTTGGAAACCAGGGCGCAGGCCGCCGACCGGGTGGTCTCGTACAGCCAGCCGCTCAGCCGGGACGCCGCCGAGATCCACCGCAACCTGGCCGACGCCGCGACCACCGCGGCGAGCGGCTTCCTGCTGGCCGGCGCCGAGCCGAAGGACGTCCGGGACCGCTACGAGCAGGACCTCGCCACGGCCGCAAAGCTGGTCGCCGAGGCCGCCGCCCGGACCACCTCGACCTCCCCCGCGCAGGGCTCGCTCGCCCGGCTGAACCAGCAACTCCCCTCGTACGCCGGTCTGGTGGAGACCGCCCGGGCCGACAACCGGCAGGGCATCCCGCTCGGTGGCGCCTACCTGCGGTACGCCTCCGAGCAGATGCAGACGGTGCTGCTGCCGGCCGCCGCCGAGCTGGCCGCCACCGAGAACGAGGAGCTGGCGAAGGACTACGCCGCCGCCAAGTCGGTGCCGTGGGGGGCGTACGGCCTGGCGCTGGTGACCCTGGCGGCGCTGGTCCAGGTGCAGCTGACGCTGTTCCGCCGCACCAACCGGGTGTTCAACATCGGGCTGCTGGGCGCCACCGCCGCCGTGCTGGCCGGCGCGCTCTGGCTGACCGTCACCGGGCTGACCACCGACGCGGCCCTGAAGCGCAGCGACAGCGAGGGCGCCACCCCGCTGCGGGCGCTCAACTACGCCCGGGTCGACGTGCTGACCGCCCGGCTGGCGGAGAACCTGCACCTCGTCGCCCGCGGCTCCACCACCAAGTACGCCGACCAGTGGAACAAGGCCACCGAGCACCTGGACGGCGTCGCGTCCGCGGACATCCCGCTGGAGCGGCGCTTCGGCTCGCTCCCGGAGGCCGCCCGACTCGCGCCCGCGGCGGCCGAGCAGAGCGTCCAGGACGCGGTGACGCGGTTCGACCAGTGGCGCCAACAGCACGACAAGGCCCGGAAGCTGGAGGTCGACGACGCCGACTACCAGGGCGCCCTGGACGCGACCGTGACGGCCACCGCCGGCGCGCCCACCGCCGACGCCTACTTCAGCGCCACCGACCGGGCGCTCGCCCGGGCCGCCGACATCGAGCAGGACCGGTTCGAGCAGTCCGCGAAGGGCACCGGCGGGGACCTCCGCACCGCCGCCGTCGCGGCCGCGCTGCTCGGTCTGGTGGCCGCGGCCGCCGCGCTGCGGGGCCTGGGCCGACGACTGGCCGAGTACCGGTAACCGGCAAGGGGGAACGGACAGATGCGCAGGACAACCGCACGCACCGGGTCACGCTCGTGGTCACGCTCCGGGTCACGCTCCGGGTCACGCTCGTGGTCACGCACCAGGTCGGCCGCCGCCGTGGCGCTGCTGGCGGCCGGGGCCGCCGTGCTCGCCGGGGGCGGCCCGGTCGGCGCCGCACCGACCGCCGCGGCCGGCACCACCGCCGGGACCGCCGCCCAGCAGGGACAGCAGGCGCAGCAGGACCAGGCCGACTGCGACGTCTACAAGAGCGTGCCGGCGAGCACCGAGGACGGCCCCGCCGTGAAGGCCGTCAAGGCCAAGCGCAGCCTGGTCATAGGCGTCGACCAGAACAGCTACCGCTGGGGCGCCCGCAATCCGAACACCGGCCAGATCGAGGGCTTCGACATCGACCTCGCCCGGGCGATCGGCACCGCCGTCATGGGCGACCCGGACAAGGTGGTGCTCAAGCCGGTGGCGACCGCCGACCGGATCGACGCCATCAAGAAGGGCCGGGTCGACCTGATCGTCCGCACCATGACGATCAACTGCAAGCGGATGGAGGACGTCGCCTTCTCCAAGCCGTACTTCAACATCAGCCAGCGCGTCCTGGTGCCGAAGGCCTCCCCGGCGAAGAACATCGACGACGCGATCGACGGCAGGACGGTCTGCGCCGCCGACGGCTCCACCGCCCTGAACGTGGTCAAGGACAAGAAGACCGCCGGGCGGATCGTCACCGTGGAGAACCAGCTGGACTGCCTGGTGCTGATGCAGCTCGGCAAGGTCGACGCCACCATGACCGACAACGGCCTGGCGGCCGGTCAGGCCGCCCAGGACCAGACCGTGCGGATCGTGGACGGCGAGGCGCAGCCGGAGGTGATCGGCGTCGCCATGCTGAAGGAGAGCCCGGACCTGACCGCCCGGGTCAACCAGGTGCTGGCCGACTACTACGCGCGCGGCGACTGGGCCCGTTCGTACGAACACTGGCTCAAGCCGTACATGCTCAACGAGGCCGACCACTACTGGCCAGGCACGCACTGAGGCACCGCACCGGGGAACCGGCCGGACCGGCGGGCCGGGGCGTTGACGCCGTCTTGACGCCCCGCGCCCGTCCGGCCCGAACGGTCACCGGCTAGGGTTCGGGACGATCACCGCGGGGAGACCGGTGGTGGACACGGGGGTTGTCGCGGGACCGCACGTCACACGTGGCGGGATCGCGCGCGAGGAAGGAAGGACACCGCGGTGGCGGCATCGGCTGGCCCGGTACTGAGCCGGGAGGAGGTGGACCGCGCGCTGGCGCGCCTCGGCGCGGAGCGGGACGCGGTCGAGTCGGCCCTGCTCGCCCTGCAGGACCACCCAGGCCTGCGGCTGCTGGACGGCGCCGAGCTGACCGGGCGCACCCTGGAACGCTGGTCGGTCGCCGGGAAGGGCCTGCCGCTGCTCTGGGCGCTGTTCGACCGCTACTCCGAGGCGCTGGCCTCGGCGCGCGCCGTACGGGCCCGCAAGGCCAAGCCCGGCGCGCCCGAACTCGCCGAGCTGAGCGAGCTGTTGACCGGCGACGCGGTGACCGTCCCGGGCGGCGCGGTGCCGGACGGGCCGCAGCTGCTCGGCGCGCCCGCCAAGCTGGTCGAGCGGATCAGCCTGGACGCGCTGATGGCCCGGATGAACTCCTGGTACGCCACCGTGCTGGAGGTGGTCAGCGCCGCCGACGCGGTCTGGTCGGCGCTGCCGGCCCGGATCGACCTGCTGCTGGCCGAGCTCCACCGGGTGCGGACGCTGGCCGGCTCGCTCGGCGTGCGGGCCGGCAGCCACCCGCTGGGCGACGACCTGGCCGCGATCGAGAAGGACCTCGTCGAGCTGCGCACCGAGGTGCACGGGGACCCGCTGGCGCTGTGGCGCCCGGCCCGGGTGCCGGCCCAGCGCGGCACGGTGCCGGAGGAGTCGGCCTTCGCCGGCCCGGTCGGGGTGGTGGACACCGAGCGGTTCGACCGGGCCGGGCGGGCGCTGGACGGCGTCCGGCTGGAGCTGGAGGACCTGCTGCGGCTGCGCGACGAGGCCGAGGAGCGGCTGCAGGGTGTCGGCGACCTGCTCCAGCGGGCCGACGCCACCCTGGCCGAGGCCCGCCGGGCGCGCGGCGAGGTGCTGGCGAAGATAGCGGCCAGCGACGTCCCGGCGGTGCCCGGCCCGGCCTCGGCGCTGCGCGAGCGGATCGTCGCGGCGCTGGAGCTGCGCCAGGCCGGGCAGTGGGGCCGGCTGGCGCCGCTGCTGGACACGCTGGAGGACGCCGCCGCGAAGGAGTTGGCCCGGGCCCGGCAGTCGCTCACCGAGGTGACCCAGCCGCTGGCCGTCCGGGCCGAGCTGCGCGGCCGGCTGGACGCCTACAAGGCGATGGCGGCCCGGCTGAGGGTCTCCGAGGACCCGGAAGTGATCGAGCACTACGAGAAGGCGCGCTGGCTGCTGTGGAGCGCGCCGTGCGACCTGCGGGCGGCGGCGGCCGCGGTGGCCCGGTTCCAGCAGTCACTGCGGCCCGCCCAGGCCGAGGCGGCACAGGGTCAGGAAGCGACCGGCCAGGCGCCGGTCGACGGACAGGTTCAGGGGGGCTGAGGGTGATGGGCGAGACGTGCGTACGGCCGGAGTGCTCCGGCAGCGGCAGCATCGACGCCGACGGTTACTGCGACGAGTGCGGGCTGGCCCCGGCGGGGACCTCGACGGTCGCCCCGGCGGGAACGTCCGCGCCCGCCCCGGCGGGTGAGGGGGCGGCCTCGCCGCCGGACGCCGCCGGCCCCGGCTCGCCCTGCCCGCGGGACTGCTCGGGCACCATCGACGCGGACGGCTACTGCGACGAGTGCGGCCTCACGCCGCCCGCCGGCGACACCGGCGTCACCCAGCCCTACGTCCCGTCCGCGCGGGTCGGCGCGGACTCCGCCCGCAGCGGCTCGGTCCGCTCGCTGTCGGCCCGCACCGGCTCGGCCCGCTCGATGTCGGGCCGCTCCCGCTCGCACCGCTCGACCCGCACCGGCTCCAGCCGCTCGGTCTCGGTGCGCTCCACCCGCGGCAGCGTCAGCGCGGGCACCCGCAACCGGCTGGGCGCCGGTCTGGTCACCGTGCCGACGGTGGCGACGGCCGACCCGTCGCTGGCGGTGCTGGTCGATCCCGAGGTGCCCGAGCGCAAGCGCTACTGCGCCAAGTGCGAGGCGCCGGTGGGCCGGGAGAAGAACGGCCGCCCCGGCCGCCCGGAGGGCTTCTGCACCAAGTGCGGCACGCCGTACTCCTTCACGCCCAAGCTGCGCCGCGGCGACCTGGTCGGCGGGCAGTACGAGGTGGTCGGCTGCCTGGCGCACGGCGGCCTGGGCTGGATCTACCTGGCGATAGACCGCCGGGTCAACGACAAGTGGGTCGTCCTCAAGGGCCTGCTGAACACCGGCGACGAGGACGCGCTGGCCGCGGCCGTCGCCGAGCGGCGCTTCCTGGCCGAGGTGGACCACCCGAACATCGTCCGGATCATCAACTTCGCCGAGCACCCGGATCCGAGGTCCGGTTCCACCGACGGCTACATCGTCATGGAGTACGTCGGCGGCAAGTCGCTCAAGGACATCGCCAACGAGCGCCGCACCCCGGACAACCGGCGCGAGCCGCTGCCGGTGGAGGTGGCGATCGCGTACGCATTGGAGGCGCTGCCGGCGCTCGGGTACCTGCACAGCCGGGGCCTGATCTACTGCGACTTCAAGATCGACAACGTGATCCAGAGCGGCGACGCGCTCAAGATCATCGACATGGGCGCGGTCTGCCGGCTCGACCACGACGGCCCGATCTACGGCACCGTCGGCTACCAGGCGCCGGAGATCGCCACCCACGGCCCCTCCCCCGCCTCGGACCTGTACACCGTGGCCCGTACCCTCGCGGTGCTCACCTTCGACTTCCAGGGCTACAGCACCACCTTCCGCGACTCGCTGCCCGGCCCGGAGGACGTCGAGGCCTTCGCCCGGTACGAGTCCTACTACCGCCTGCTGGTCCGCGCCACCGACCCGGACCCGGCCCGCCGCTTCGCCTCCGCCGAGGAGATGGCCGACCAGCTGACCGGCGTGCTGCGGGAGATCCTGGCCCTCCAGAACGACCGCCCCTACCCCGCGCTGTCCACCCTGTTCGGCCCCGAACTGCGCGTCGTGGACACCGAACTGGTGCTGCCCACCGAGCAGGCCGGGCAGCTCCGGGTGGCCTCGCTGGACCCGGCCGCCGCCGCCCTCGCGCTGCCCATCCCCCGGGTCGACCCCGGGGACCCCAACGCCGGCTTCCTCGCCACCCTGCTCTCGCCCGACCCCGAGGAGGCGCTCGTCGCCCTGGCCGGCGCCCCCGCCGTCTCGGTCGAGAGCCGGCTGCGCGAGCTGCGCGCCCTGCTCGAACTCGGCCGCCACGACGACGCCGTGACCCGCCTCGACGCGCTGGAGCAGGACCACCCGGACGACTGGCGGGTGGTCTGGTACCGCGGCCTCACCGCCCTGGTGGGGGCCGCCGACGACGGTGGCGAGCCCTCCCTGCGGGCCGCCGCCGAGGCCTTCGACGCGGTCTACGACGCCTTCCCCGGCGAGGCCGCGCCCAAGCTGGCCCTCGCCATCTGCGCCGAACTGCTCGGCGACGGCGGCGACGCGGCCGAGTTCTACCGGCTGGTGTGGGCCACCGACCACGCCTACCTGAGCGCCGCCTTCGGGCTGGCCCGGGTCCGGCTGGGCGGGGACGACCGGACCGGCGCGGTCCACGTCCTGGAGTCGGTGCCGGCCACCTCCAGCCAGTACACCGCCGCCCGGATAGCCGCCGTCCGCGCCCGGCTGCGCGAGCGGCCCGCCACCGACGAGCTGGCGGCCGACCTCGGCGCGAGCTCGGCGCAGCTGACCGCGCTGCGGCTGGACGACCGCCGCCGCGAGGAGCTCTCCGTCGAGGTGCTCGGCGCTGCCCTCGGCTGGGTCGGCGCCGGGTCGGCGGGGGCCCCGCCGGCCGCCGGCCTGGAGGTACTGGGACGTCCCGTACAGGAACGGGAACTGCGATTCGCCCTGGAACAGTCCTACCGGGTACTCGCCCGGTTGGCCGACCGGGCCGAGACCAGGATCGAGATGGTGGAGCGGGCCAACCGTGCCCGTCCCAGGACGTGGGTGTAGCCGATGCCGCAGCAGACCGAGTGCCCGAGCTGTTCCGAGCCGATGGACCCGGAGGACGCCTACTGCGGCTCCTGCGGGGCCGACCGGGACGGCCGGACGGCCCCGGGCGCGATGCCCGCGGGCTGGGCCGCCGCCCGGGGTGAGGCCGTACCGCAGCAGCGCGGGCCGGTCTGCGTGCACTGCGGGCAGCCGCAGGTCACCGCGGACGGCTACTGCGAGGGCTGCGGCGGCGCCCAGCCGCGCCCGCGCGACCACATGGAGAAGGCCCTCGCCGGCGTCGCCGGGGTCAGCGACCGCGGCCTGCGCCACCACCGTAACGAGGACAGCTTCACTGTCGCCGCGAGTTCGCTGCCCGGCGGCGAGCCGGTCGTGGTCGCCGTGGTGTGCGACGGCGTCTCCTCCTCCGACCGGCCGGACGAGGCCTCGGCGACCGCCGTCGACGCCGCCTCCGAGTCGCTGCTGACCTCGCTGGAGGCCGGCCGGGACCCGAACGAGGCGATGCGCACGGCCATCGCCGACGCCGCCAAGGCCGTCGCCGACCTGGCGACCGACGGCGCCGGCCCGGTCCGCCCCGACCTCAACGCACCCGCCTGCACCTACGTCAGCGCGATAGCGGCAGGCGGCCGGGTCACCATCGGCTGGGTCGGCGACACCCGGGCGTACTGGATCCCGGACGACCGCGCCGCCGCCGAGCCGTTCCGGCTCACCCAGGACGACTCCTGGGCGGCCCGGATGGTCGAGGCCGGGCTGATGGGCGAGGCAGAGGCGTACGCCGACCCGCGCGCGCACGCCATCACCGGCTGGCTCGGCGCCGACGCCGAGGAGGTCGTGCCGCACACCCTCGAATTCACCCCGCACGTCCCCGGGGTGGTGCTGATCTGCACCGACGGCCTGTGGAACTACGCCGAGGCGGCCACCGACCTGGCCTACTACGTCCGGCCGGACGCCCGCACCGAGCCGCTCGCGACGGCGCAGACCCTGGTGAAGTTCGCGGTCGCCGCCGGCGGCCACGACAACATCACCGTCGCCGTGCTGCCGATCGACCCGCCGGCCGTCCGGGTCGAGGAGGTCGAGGAGACCCCCACGGCGCTGGACCTGCCCGTGATCACACCGCGACCGGCGCCGGAGGAGGACGAGGACCACGAACCGACCCTGCCGGACATCCCGGTGATCGGCTCGCCCGCCGCCCCGCTGCCCCCGGCACCGCCGGCCCCGCCCGCACCCCCGGCGGTTCCCCCGGCCGTTCCGCCGGCACCGCCCGCCGCGCCGGTCGCGCCGCCGGTGGCACCGCCCGTCCCGCCGCAACCGCCGCACCCGCCGACGGCCTGACCGGGCGTCCGCCGGACGCCCGGTCAGGACGGCGCCACGGTCCGCCGGCCCGGCCGACGGACCGCCCCACCGTCCTGATCGCATCCACCCCTCACCCGACGGGAGCCGACCGCCCCATGGCAACACTGGCTAAGCCGAACCTGCCCAGGTTCGACGTGGAGATCTTCCAGAACGAGTACCTGGCCGACGGCGCCCGCGAGGTCAACGCCATCGTCACCGTCACCGCGACCGGTGGCGGCACCTCCGGCGGTCGCCCGCTCGGGATCACCGACGCCGGGCCGGCCGGGGCCGGGGCCGGCGCCGCCGTGGTGATCCTGGTGGACTGCTCGGGCTCGATGGACTACCCCAAGACCAAGATCAACGGCGCCCGGGAGGCCACCGCCGCCGCCATCGACGCGCTGCGCGACGGCACCGCCTTCGCCGTGGTCGCCGGCACCCACGAGGCCAAGGACATCTACCCCGGCGACGGCACCCTGGCCACCGCCTCGCCCGGCACCCGCGAGCAGGCCAAGGCGGCGCTGCGCCGCCTCACCGCCGCCGGCGGCACCGCCATGGGCACCTGGCTCGCCAAGGCCGACAAGCTGTTCCTCACCCGCACCGACATCGCCATCCGGCACGCCATCCTGCTCACCGACGGCAACAACGAGCACGAGTCGGCCGAGGACCTGGCCCGCAACATCGAGCGGGTCACCGGACACTTCACCGCCGACTGCCGCGGCGTGGGCACCGACTGGCGGATCGACGAGCTGCGCAAGATCTCCTCGGCGCTGCTCGGCACCGTCGACATCGTCGCCGAGCCCTCGGGCCTGGCCGAGGACTTCCGCTCGATGATGACCGGCGCGATGGGCAAGCAGGTCGCCGACGTCTCGCTGCGGATCTGGACCCCGGCCAACGCCGCGGTCAAGTTCGTCAAGCAGGTCGCCCCCGCGGTCGAGGACCTGACCGCCCGCCGCGCCGAGGCCGGGCCCCGGGCCGGCGACTACCCCACCGGCTCCTGGGGCGACGAGAGCCGCGACTACCACGTCTGCGTCGAGGTCCCGGCCGCCTCCATCGGCAACGAGATGCTCGCCGCCCGGATCAGCCTGGTGCTGCCCCCGCAGGTCGGCGGCGGCACCCCCGAGGTGCTCAGCCAGGGCCTGGTCAAGGCGGTGTGGACGGACGACCTGGCGTCCTCCACCCGGATCAGCCCGCAGGTCGCCCACTACACCGGGCAGGCCGAGCTCGCCTCCTCCATCCAGGAGGGCCTGGAGGCCCACCGCGCCGGCGACGTCGACACCGCGACCGCCAAGCTGGGCGCCGCCGTCCGGATCGCACACGCGGCCGGGAACGAGGGCACCTACAAGCTGCTGCAGAAGGTGGTGGACGTGGTGGACCCGAAGGAGGGTACCGTTCGGTTCCGTAAGAACGTGAGCGAGGCCGACTCGATGACCCTTGAGACCCGGTCGACCAAGACGGTACGTGTGAAGAAGTGACCGCTGAAGACGTGACCGGGCCGGCACCCCGGCGCGACGCCGCACCCAGCCGGCCCGAAACGAGGGGGACCTGATGCCGATCTGCCCGAGGGGCCACGAGTCGCAGGCCGAGGACTGGTGCGACTTCTGCGGCTTCCCCATGACCCCGCCGGCCCCGACCCCGGGCGCCCACGGGGCCTACCCGGGGGCGCCCGGCGCCGACCCCGCGCCCGGCGCACCCGCCGGGCACCCGCAGCACGGCGGCGCGTCCTTCGGTGCGCCGCCGCTCCCGCCGCCGATGCCGCCGGGGGCCGTGCCCCCGCCGCCCGGGGCCTACCCGCCGCCGGGTGCCTACCCGCCGCCCGGGCCCACGGCCCCCGGCGCCTACCCCCCGCCCGGGGCGGTCCCGCCGCCCGCGGCGCCGCAGGGCCTCACCGAGGGCCTGGTGGTCTGCCCGATCTGCCGCAGCCCCCAGACCGGCCGGTTCTGCGAGGAGTGCGGCTACGACTACGACCTCTCCACCCCCTCGCGCCGCCAGCCCCCGGCCGTCGGCGCGCCCGCGCCCGGGCCGGCCCAGCCGCCGCCGCTGAACATCCCGGCGGCGTACGGCGGCGCCCCGCAGCAGCCGCAGGACCCGTACGGCCGGGCGCCGCACGAGCAGCCCCCGGCCGCCCCGCAGGCCGCCGTCGCCCCGCCCGTCCCGCACCAGCCGCAGACCCCGGCGCAGCCGCACACCTACGGCTACCCGCCCGCCGTCGGGCACGAGGTGCCCGCACCGGAGGGCGCGTTCCCCGAGGCCCCGGTGCGCGAGGACTCCGGCCCGGTGTACGCCCAGCCGGCCGGCCCCGGCCCGAACAACCGCGGCGGCGACTTCGGCACCTCGTTCCACCTGGCCCCGCCGCAGCAGGCCCAGCAGGAGGCCGCCCCCGCCGAGCCGGTGCGGACCACCTGGATCGCCGTGGTCTCGGCCGACCGGGACTACTTCACCGACATGATGGCCCGCAGCGGCCCCGAGGCGGCCGGCCTGTTCTTCCCGCCGTACTGCCCCGAGCGCCGGATCCCGCTGACCGGCCGCGGCCAGCTGCGGATCGGTCGGCGCAGCCAGCACCGGGGCACGGTGCCGGAGATCGACCTGTCCGTGCCGCCGGAGGACCCGGGCGCCTCGCACCAGCACGCGCTGCTCGCCGAACAGGCGGACGGCAGCTGGGTCCTGGTGGACCAGGACTCGACCAACGGCACCACGGTGAACGGCGGCGCGGAGCCGATCGCCCCGCACACCGCGGTGCCGCTGAACGACGGCGACCGGATCCACGTCGGCGCCTGGACGACCATCACGGTGCACCGCGCCTGACGCCTCCCTGAGGGTCCGTCAGCGACAACTCCGGCCGGGCCGGGCGGAATTCGACTCTCCGCCCGGCCCGGCCGTCGTTCCCCGTTCCTCAAAGGATCCGCAAATCCCGCTCCCCGGTGTGCACAGGGCTCTCCGGAACCCCTATTCTCAGGGCACATGACTGCAGCTATATCCGCCGACGGCATCCGTCAGCGGTACGGGGATGTGCAGGCCGTCGACGGGGTTTCCTTCACCGTCGAGGCCGGCGAGTTCTACGGGATCCTGGGCCCCAACGGCGCCGGGAAGACCACCACCATGGAGATCCTGGAAGGCGTCCGGGAACCGGACGAGGGCCGGGTCGAGCTGCTGGGGATGGCTCCCTGGCCGCGCAATCCGAAACTGCTGCCGCGCATCGGCGTGCAGTTCCAGGCCTCCGCCTTCTTCCGCAAACTGACGGCCCGGGAGACCATCCGCACCTTCGCGTCGTTCTACGGGGTCGGCCCCAAGCGGGCCGATGCGATGCTGGAGCGGGTCGGTCTGGCCGACAAGGCCGAGACCCTGACCGACCAGATGTCCGGCGGCCAGGCCCAGCGCCTGTCCATCGCCTGCGCACTGGCCCACGACCCGGAGCTCGTCTTCCTGGACGAGCCCACGACCGGTCTGGACCCGCAGGCCCGGCGCAACCTCTGGGACCTCCTGCGCGACATCAACGCCGAGGGCCGCACGGTCGTGCTCACCACGCACTACCTGGACGAGGCCGAGGTGCTCTGCGACCGGGTCTCGATCATGGACCACGGGAAGATCCTGCACACCGGTGCCCCGGCGGCGCTGATCCGCGAGATCGACGACACCGTCCGGATCAGCGTGGCCTCCGGACAGCTGCCGGTCGACCGGGCCCGCGAGCTGCTGACCGCGGCCGGCGCCGACATCGCCAACCTGGAGGACGACACCGTCTCGCTCTCCGTCTCCACCCGCCTTCCGGCCCCGGTGCTCAGCGTCCTGGCCGAGCAGAACGCGCTGCGCGGCCTCGAAGTGCGCGGCGCCACCCTGGAGGACGTCTTCCTCCAGCTGACCGGACGGGAGTTCCGCGCATGACCGCCACCACCCCGACCGAACCGAAGGTCCCCGCGCAGCGGGGCGGTCCGGTCTCCGCCGCCGGCGAGCGGGAGCGGGTCAGCGCGTTCTGGAGCCTGTCCCGCGCGATGCTGCTCGGCATGAAGCGCGACCGCACCGCGACCTTCTTCATCCTGCTCTTCCCGCTGGTGTTCCTGGTCTTCTTCGGCACCGTGACCAAGGGCTCCGGCAGCCCGCACGCCAAGGTGGCGCAGGTCGGCGCGGTGAAGCTGTTCGACTCGATGCAGGGCGACGCCCGGGCCGGGCTGAACGAGGTCCTCACGATCACCCGGACCGACGACGAGTCGGCCATGCTGGAGAAGGTCCGCAAGGGCGACTTCGACGCGATGATCGAGCAGGGCCCCGACGGCAAGGTCCAGCTGCGCTACAGCGCCGCCGACACCGTCCGGGCCGGCGCGCTCCAGGGCATCCTCAACTCGGTGGTCCAGAGCGCCAACCAGGCGGCCACCGGGCAGCCACCGGCCTACGTGCTGGACGCCCAGCAGGTCGAGGACAAGTCGCTCAAGCCGATCCAGTTCCTCACCCCCGGCCTGCTCGGCTGGGCCGTCGCCACCGGCGCGGTGTTCGGCGCCGCGCTGACGCTGGTCAACTGGCGCAAGACCAAGGTGCTGCGCCGGCTGCGGCTGGCCCCGATCAGCGCGGGCACGGTCGTCAGCTCCCGGGTCGTGGTCTCGCTGCTGACCGCGCTCCTGCAGAGCGCGGTCTTCCTGGTGGTCGCCACGAGCTTCTTCGGGCTCAAGCTCACCGGGAACTGGTGGCTGATCATCCCGCTGGTGGCCTGCGCGACGCTCGCCTTCATGTCGATCGGCCTGCTGGCCGGTTCGGTCGCCAAGACCGAGGAGGCGGCCAACGGCATCTCGCAGGTCATCGTGCTGCCGATGTCGTTCCTGTCCGGCTCGTTCTTCCCGCTGGACGGCGCTCCGGGCTGGCTGCAGGCCGTCTCCAAGGTGATGCCGCTGCACTACCTGGTCGAATCCGCCCAGTCGGTGCTGACCCGCGGCGGCGGCGTCATGGACGCCCTGCCGACCATGGGCGGACTGCTGCTCTTCGCGGCGGTGCTGACCGGCGTCGCCTGGAAGCTCTTCAAGTGGGAAGACGCCTGATGCGTCCGACCGTTCCGGCCGTCCACCGCTGACGGTCGAGCCCGACGGGGTCGTACGCCCCGGGACCCACGCCTTTGGTCCTGGTGTACGACCCCGTCGGCGTCTGCGACCATGGTCGGGTGAGAGAGATCCGGCGGGGCACGTTGAGCGAGGAGACCTTCTACGACCAGGTCGGCGGTGAGCCGACCTTCCGACGTCTGGCCCACCGGTTCTACGAGGGCATCGCCGAGGACGAGCTGTTGCGGCCGATGTACCCCGAGGACGACCTCGGCCCGGCCGAGGAGCGCATGGCGCTGTTCCTGATGCAGTACTGGGGCGGCCCGCGCACCTACAGCGACCGGCGCGGGCACCCGCGGTTGCGGATGCGGCACGCGCCGTTCAAGGTCGACCGCGCGGCCCACGACGCCTGGCTGAAGCACATGCGGGCGGCCGTCGCGAGCCTGGAACTGCCGGCCGACCACGAGCGGCAGTTGCTGGAGTACCTGGCCTACGCCGCGGCCTCGATGATCAACACCGAGGGCTGAGCCACCCCGACGGGCCGGCGGGCTGATGGCCGCGCCGGCCTGTTGGCCTGCTTGGCCGTTGGCCCATTGACCCACTGGCCCACTGGCCCACTGGCCCATTTGCCCGTTGGTCCGCCGGGCTGGTGGCCGGCCGACTCCGCGCTAGCCGATCGGGCTCAGCCCGAGACCCGCGCCCGGCGCGGCCACGGTACGCACCGCCACCGAGCCTGCCGGGGCGCTCAACCGCAGCCAGCCGCCCGCCCGGTGCACGGACACCGGGGCGCCGGGCTTCAGGAAGCCCATCACGTACGCGGCGTGCACCGCCCGCAGCGGCAGCTCCGGCAGCGCGGACACCGGGCGGGACCAGATCTCGTCGGCCAGCGCGTCCAGCACCGCACGGGTGCGGTGGTGCGCCGGCACGGCCTCGCTGCGCTCGCGGAACTCCCCCACCCCGGCCATGAGTTCGGGGTAGACCTCGGCCACCGGCGGGGCTCCGACCGGCCGCCAGCCGGTGCGCGGCGGCAGCAGCCCGGCCCAGGCCGGGCCGGTCACCGGCGCGGGCAGCGCGACGGTGCCCTCCTCGGCGTCCACGCCGTCCAGCAGCTGTCCCGCCGAGACGGTCAGGTCCACGGGCTCGTCGAGGCCGCCCAGCCGCGCGGTGCGGATCGCCAGCGCGCCCGAACCGCCCAGCGGCAGCCGTCCGAAGACCGCCAGCACGCCGTCCTCGGCGCCCGGCCCCACCGCCTGCAGGCGGACGGCCGCCGCCTTGTCGAAGCGCAGCAGGCGCAGCAGGAAGGCGGAGAGGTCGGCGGCCTCCCCGGCGTCGGTCAGGGCGAGGCGGGCGGTGACGGTCAACGCAGCTCAGCTCGAATCATCACGTGGCGGTCAGACGGCGGCGGGAACGGCCGCGGCCTTTTCGTCGGCGGCGGCCCCGTCCATGAAGCGGCCGAGGAACTCCCGCTCCACGGGCGAGATCCGGCGCGGCCGGCCCTCGGCCAGGTCGTAGGGGACCACCACGGTGGACGCCCGGACGTACACGACGTCGGTGCCGTCCTCGGCGACGTCCTTGATCTCGTACGAGACGGTCAGCGAGGCGCCGCCGATCTTCGTCACCCAGGTCTCGATGGTGACCGGGTGCGGCCGGTGCACCAGCGGGCGCTTGTAGTCGATCTCGTGGCGCGCCACCACCGAGCCGCCCGCGAACTCCCCGGCGCCGGCCGCGGCGGCCTGGGTGAACATGAAGTCGATCCGGGCCTCCTCCAGGTAGCGCAGGAAGACCACGTTGTTGACGTGTCCGAAGGCGTCCATGTCGGACCAGCGCAGTGGGCAGGCGTAGATGTGGCGGGCCACGGGTGTTCTCCTCGGTTCCGGTCGCCCGCCGCCGTCCCCTCGGAGGCGACGGGCGGTGGCGACGGGCCGCGGCCCGGCAGGCCGCCCCGGAGGGCAGTCTGCCGGGCCGTTGTGTCGACTGGGTGTCAGCCTCGGGTCAGCTTCTTGTACGTGGCCCGGTGCGGACGGGCGGCGTCGGCGCCGAGCCGCTCGATCTTGTTCTTCTCGTAGGACTCGAAGTTGCCCTCGAACCAGAACCACTTGCTCTCGCCCTCGTAGGCGAGGATGTGGGTGGCCACCCGGTCCAGGAACCAGCGGTCGTGGGAGATGACCACGGCGCAGCCGGGGAACTCCAGCAGGGCGTTCTCCAGCGAGGAGAGCGTCTCGACGTCGAGGTCGTTGGTGGGCTCGTCGAGGAGCAGCAGGTTGCCGCCCTGCTTGAGGGTGAGCGCCAGGTTCAGGCGGTTGCGCTCACCGCCGGAGAGCACGCCGGCCGGCTTCTGCTGGTCCGGGCCCTTGAAGCCGAAGGCCGACACGTAGGCGCGGGACGGCATCTCGACCTGGCCGACGTTGATCCAGTCCAGACCGTCGGAGACGACCTCCCAGAGGGTCTTCTTCGGGTCGATGTTGGCGCGGCTCTGGTCGACGTAGCTGATCTTGACGGTCTCGCCGACCTTGACCGTGCCGCTGTCCGGGGTCTCCAGGTCCTGGAGCATCTTGAACAGGGTGGTCTTGCCGGCGCCGTTCGGGCCGATGATGCCGACGATGCCGTTGCGCGGCAGGGTGAAGCTGAGGTCGTCGATCAGGACCTTCTCGCCGAAGGCCTTGTTGAGCTTCTCCACCTCGATGACGACGCTGCCCAGGCGCGGGCCCGGCGGGATCTGGATCTCCTCGAAGTCCAGCTTCCGCATCTTGTCGGCCTCGGCCGCCATCTCCTCGTAGCGGGCCAGACGGGCCTTGGACTTCGCCTGGCGGCCCTTGGCGTTGGAGCGGACCCACTCCAGCTCTTCCTTGAGGCGCTTGGCGCGCTTCGCGTCCTTCTGGCCCTCGACCTTCAGACGCGACTGCTTGGTCTCCAGGTACGTGGAGTAGTTGCCCTCGTACGGGTAGGCGCGGCCGCGGTCGAGCTCCAGGATCCACTCGGCGACGTTGTCGAGGAAGTACCGGTCGTGGGTGACGGCCACGACGGTGCCCTTGTACTTCTCCAGGTGCTGCTCCAGCCAGTTCACCGACTCGGCGTCCAGGTGGTTGGTGGGCTCGTCGAGCAGCAGCAGGTCGGGGGCCTCCAGCAGCAGCTTGCAGAGCGCGACGCGGCGCTTCTCGCCACCGGAGAGCTTGGTGACCGGCCAGTCGCCGGGCGGGCAGCCCAGGGCGTCCATGGCCTGCTCCAGCTGGGCGTCCAGGTCCCAGGCCTCGGCGTGGTCCAGGTCCTCCTGGAGCTTGCCCATCTCGTCCAGCAGCGCGTCCGAGTAGTCGGTCGCCATCAGCTCGGCGATCTCGTTGAAGCGGTTGAGCTTCCCCTTGATCTCCTTGACGCCGTCCTCGACGTTCTCCAGGACGGTCTTGGACTCGTCCAGCGGCGGCTCCTGGAGCAGCATGCCGACGGTGAAGCCGGGCGACAGGAAGGCGTCGCCGTTGGAGGGCTGCTCCAGGCCGGCCATCATCTTCAGCACGGTGGACTTACCGGCACCGTTGGGGCCCACGACGCCGATCTTCGCTCCGGGGAGGAAGCTGAGCGTCACGTCGTCAAGGATGACCTTGTCTCCGTGAGCCTTGCGCACCTTGCGCATCGTGTAGATGTATTCCGCCACGTGAGATCGCTCCGGCGTCGTCGGGAGTATTCGGCTTGCAGCGTTCCATTGTGCCGCACCCGGCCGCGGGCCCCGAACCGCCGGGGTGCCCCTCGGGGGTATCCCCGGGCGGTCTTCGGCCCCCCGTCGACACAAAGGCCCGGCCCCCCGCAGCGAGCGGGGGGCCGGGCCTCTCTGTCTCAGGGCCTCAGGCGGTCATCGCCTCGGGGCCCGTGGAGCGGGTCAGGCGGTGGTGCGACCGTGGCGGCCGCGACGGCGCAGGACGAAGACGGCGGCGCCACCGGCCACGACCAGGCCACCGGCGACGGCGGCGAGGATCGGGGTCGAGTCGTTGGCACCGGTCTGGGCCAGGCCACCGGTGCCCGGGGCGGTGCTGGTCGGGGCCGGGGTCGGGTGGCCGGCGCCGGTGCTCGGGGTGCCCGACGGGGTGCCGGTCGGGGTGCCCGACGGGGCCGGGGTGGACGGGCCGGGGGTCGGCGTGGTGCCGGTGCCGGTCTTGCAGTCCAGGACGCCCTTGAACTCGCGGCTGTAGCCGTTCGGGCCGGTGACGGTGATGTCGTAACCGGTCTTCTCGGCGACCTGGACGAGCACGCTCTCGGTCTTGCCCGGCTGGACGGTCAGCTGCTGCTTGCCGACCGTGACGGTGCCGGCCTCGTCGCCACCGTTGGTGACGGAGACGCGCACGCCGCCGTTGGCGCACTCGACCTTGGCGGTGCTGTCGATCAGCGCGCCCTTGCCCTGCTTCCAGGTGGCCTTGGCGGCGTCGGCGACGTTGAGCTTGCTGGAGCCGGCCAGGATCATGGTCTGGCTGTGCTCCTCACGGGTGTAGCCCTTGCTGAGGAAGACACGGCCGCTGGGCACCACGGTGGAGGCGCTGGCGTTCACCGTGACCGAGCCGTCCGGGGTGCCGGCCGGCACGTCCAGGAACAGCTGGGTGTCCTTGGCGATCGGACCGGCGAGCGAGGCGCCGACCGGCTTGTTGTCCTTGTCCAGCAGCTTGACCTTGTCGGCGGCGTCGCCACTGACGGCCAGCTTCACCTCGGAGGCGCTGGAGTTCAGCGTGAACGGGCCGAGCTTGGCGCCGGACTTGCCGGAGACCGAGTCCGGGCTGAGGGTCAGCGACGGCTTGGGCTCGGCGGCGATGCCCTTGTTGGCGGCGCCGGTCAGGTAGTCGCGCAGCTTCTTGGCGTTCTCGTCCTGCGGGACGGCGTTCTTGTTGTCCGAGTACTTCCAGATCGCGGCCTGGGTGCCCGCGGCGGCGGCCTCGGGGCTCAGGGCGGCCGCACCGGCGGCCTTGGCGAGCGCCGTGAGGTCCTTGACCTGCGGGTAGGAGTTCTCCAGGATCCAGCGGATCTTGGCGGCGGCCTCGACCTTGTTCTTGTCGCCGAGGGAGCTGGAGGCCCAGTCGGACTCCTGGTACTGGATCTTCTTCCGGATGTCCACCGGGAAGCCGAAGTCGATGCAGTACGTCTGCAGCTCACCGTCGGCGGTCTTGAGGGTGAAGAGACCGCCGTCGACGGTGCCCTCGCCCTCGACGTTGATCTTCTCGCCGAGCATGGTGTTCTGCACCACGGCGGTCACACCCGCACCCGGGGTGTCGGCCGCGACCGCCGCACCGGCCGCGAACAGGCCTCCGCCCAGCGCCAAGCTGGTCGTGAGCATGACAGTGGTTATCCGGGACAGACTCCGCCCCTGCCTCTGGAACATCTGGGATCCCTCCGGGACAGGCCACACCCGATGGGGACAGCCTGCCGACTTGCCGTGCCGCGCGTGCCCGGTGTGGCACTGCTGCGGGTATGAACCTGACGAATCCTATTGACCCCCAGAGGCCCCGAAACCCCCATGCGAAATCAGGACGATTCCGTATCTGTATCGTTATCAACCCTCTCAGGATCCACACAAGCTGACGGTCGGCCAGAAAATTCTCACCCGACTTTCCGTTATCCGGTCGGATTGCGCGTGCGGGCGCAACAACCTTCTCGATCAACATATTTGTCGACAGAGAAGGGTCACCGACCGGTCAGTTCGGTACCCGATCAGTCACCCCGATCCGCCACCCCCGACTCCCCCTCGGACGCCTCGCCCTGCCCACCGGTCGGCGGCCGCGCGCCCGCCGGCAACGCCCGCGGACCGGGCGCCAGGGCGACCGCGGCGGCCCTGCGCGCCTCCAGTGCGCTCACGATCCACTCCGGCACCGACTCGCCCCCGCCCTCCGGCCCGGCCCGGCCCGCGCCACCCGGGGGCTGCCCGCGCACCCCGGTCGCCCAACGGAACGCCGAGGTACCGCGGGTGAGGTCGTGTCCGACCGATCGGGCGTCGATCTCGGCCCGACTGCGTTTCGCCTCCCCCTCCGCCCACTCCCGCACCCGCAGCCGACCGCTCACCAGCACCGGATCGCCCTTCGCCAGCGAGCCGATCAGGTTCACCGCCAGCGCCCGCCAGGCCGTCACCGTCACCCACTGCGTCTCGCCGTCCACCCAGCACTCGCGCTGCCGGTCGTACCGGCGCTCGGTGCAGCCGAGCCGGAAGTTGGCCATCGGCACCCCGCCGGCGGTTTCCCCGTAGCTCACCTCCGTCGCGACATTGCCGACCACCGTCACATGGGCCTCGTTCACGGCACACTCTCCGTTCTCGCCGATGCACCGTACGGAATCGACCGGTGCGCCTTGAGCGTGCACTTCAGGAGAAATCCGGGCCAGTGACTTCCGAAATCCTGTGGATAACTTGGCCATCGCGGAACAGTTGTCACTCGCAGGGGTGAATTTCGGCCTTCGGGGGGTCGCTTCGCCCCCATCTCTTCGCGGCCATGACAACAAACCCGCTGATCGCCGCCCCGAGCGGCGCGCGCCGGAACACCCGCCGAGGGCCGTCCGCGCACGTCATCCGACCGGTGCAACCGCCATTACCGCCCCCCACCCGCACCATCGGCGGCACATTCTCCGTGTCGAATCCATAACGGGTGAGGAGGCAGCCCCGTAACGACTGCACAACGTCCGGCGCGGAACACTCCCAGACCGCTGCACTCACGGCCTTCACCTGCGATTATCGGACCGCTCCACCGAACCGACACACCAACGACGGTGTCGTCACACCCGGCCGAGGAACTGGACACCCTTATCCTGTCCCCGACAGGGCGAGGGGCCACCACCCCCACCCCCACCCTCAGGTACGGGCCGGACAACGCGCGCCCCGGCGCTCGTCGCCCGATCCCGGCCACGGTCACGCCCACCCCCGGGCGTCGCCCGTCCCGCCCCCATAGCTCAGCGGATAGAGCACCCGCCTTCTAAGCGGTAGGTCGCAGGTTCGAATCCTGCTGGGGGCACCACCCGCAATTCCCGCAGGCCATCGCGCCGATCGCGACCATGTGTAGTCGCGCCGGTTCTCCCGGTAATGCCAAACACCCACCGCGCATAACCCGTGACAATGCGTGTCATGACCGCTTCGAAAACCGCGGCCAATGCCGCCGGTTCCGGAATCGAACGGCTCGGACGGTCCCGCCGGGCTCCGCGAACGGCGGAATCCCGGGCGAATCCCGGGCGAATCCCCCACCCGGGAGCATTCCGGCTGCCCGCCGGAGGGCGGGTCAGGCCGCCAGCCCGGCCAGATGGGCGTCCAGCAGGGCGATCTGCCGCTCCGGCGGGAACTCCCCCGGGGCGAACAGCGCCTGCACCACCAGCCCGAGCACGAAGGCCTGCGCACCGGCGGCGACTTCGGCCGGGTCGGCCTGCGCCGGGAGCTCCCCGAGCCGCTGGGCGTCCGCGACGATCTCCGTGAGCGCCACCCGCGAGCGGGCGTAGCGGCCCGCGTGCGCGTCCGCCAGCTGCGGATCGGCCAGGGCGTGGTCCCAGGAGCCGACCCAGATCCGGTTGCCGGCCGCGGCGTCCGCGTCCAGCGGCAGGACGTCGAGCAGCGCCGCCCGCAGCCGGGGCAGCCCGGCAGGCGGCGGCGGGCTGCCGTCGGCGGGCGCGGTGCGCCGGGGCCGTTCGCCCGAGCGCCGGTCCAGTTCCTCCAGGGCGTGGCTCAGCAGCGCCCGCTTGTTCGGGAAGTAGTGCGTCAACAGTCCCGTGGAGGCGCCCAGTTCGGCGGCGACCGCGCGCAGGGTCAGCCCCTCGAAGCCCCGGGTGGAGAGCACCCTCCACACCCCCTCGGACACTTCCGAGCGGCGGGCGTCATGGTCTCCACGGGCCGGTGTCATGGGGGCTATCGTACATACCAAACGTTTGTTATGAATGATTCCGACCAGCCCGTGCACCGCCCCCGAAAGGCCCGCCCGTGTTTGCCGTACAGCTCACCGACCACGCCGAACTGCGCCCGCTGGAGCCGTGGCAGGCCCCGGAGTTCCTGGCCCACATCGACCGGGCCCGTTCCCACACCGACCCGTGGATCCCCTGGGCCACCTTCTCCACGGACCTGGACTCCGCCCGCGCCACCCTGCAGCGCTACGCCGACGGCCAGGCCGCCGACCAGAAGCGGATCTTCGGCATCTGGAAGGACGGCACGCTGGTCGGCGGCGTCATGTTCGTCGGCTTCGACACCAAGTCCGGCGTCTGCGAGATCGGCGCCTGGACCGAGCCGGCCGGCCAGGGCGGCGGGCTGATCACCGCCGCCGTCCGGCACCTGCTCGACTACGCCTTCGTCACCCGCGGCCTGCACCGGGCCGAGTGGTGGTGCACCTCCGTCAACGCCCGCAGCCGCGCCGTCGCCGAGCGGGTCGGCATGAAGCGGGACGGCGTGCTGCGCGAGTGGTACCTGCACAACGGGGTCCGCCTCGACAAGGAGATCTGGGCGATCCTGGCCCACGAGTGGTCCGCCCAGGCCTGAGGCCCCGGCGGGACCGAGGCCCCGGCAGGCATGGGCCCCGGCGGGACCGAGCCCGGAGCCGGGGCGGCGGGAGCGGACACGACAGGGGCCCGGTGGACTCCCCCGCAGTCCACCGGGCCCCTGCCCGCCCCGGGCGTTCCGCCCCCCGACCGCTCAGGCCGTTCAGGCCGCTCGGGCCGTTCAGGCCGCGAGCACCGGCCGCTGCTCCTCGGAGCGCTCCTCCGCCGCCCCGGTCCCCGTGCCCCCGGCCGCCCGCAGCCGCAGCGCCAACAGCAGCGCCAGCGTCAGCAGCCCGCCCGCCGACACGAACACCACGTCCACGGCGTCCGTGAAACTGCCCAGCGCGTGCTCGCGGGCGGCCCCGGCCAGGGTGCGGAGCGCGCCGAACGACCCGCCGGGCTCGCCGGCCTCGTAGACCCGGGCCAGCACGGTGCCGAACAGCGCCGCGCCGAGCGCGCTGCCGAGGGTCTGGAAGAAGCGCACCCCGGTGGTCGCGACGCCGAGCTGGTGGGCGGGCGCGGCGGCCTGCACCAGCATCACCAGCTGGCCGATCAGCTGCCCCAGCCCGCAGCCCAGCAGGGCGAGTTCGGCCAGCACCACCCACAGCGGGGTGGTCGGTCCGCTGAGGCCGAGCAGGAGCAGGGCGAGCGCCGCGAGGCCCGCGCCGGCCACCAGGAAGGTCTGCGGCAGGTGGCCGCGGGCGGTCAGCTTGCCCACCAGCAGGCCGACCGCGGTCATCCCGGCCGCCATCGGGACGAGGTAGAGGCTCGCCGAGGTCGGGGCCACGCCGCGGGCGAGCTGCAGGTAGATCATCACGTAGACGATCGAGCCGGTCATGGCCATCCCGACCAGGCCCTGGATCGCGAAGCCGAGGCGCACCGCGCGGATCCGGAACAGCGACAGCGGCAGCACCGGCTCGGCCGCGGTGGCCTGGCGCCACAGGAAGAGCGCGAACGCGGCCAGGGTCGCGGCGGCGAGCCCGAGGATCACCGGGGAGGTCCAGGCGTAGTCCTTGCCGCCCCATTCGGTGACCAGCAGCAGCCCGGTGGCGAAGGCGGCGGCGAGGGCCGCGCCGAGGAAGTCCAGGCTGCGGCGCCCGGCCGAGGCGGGCAGTTTGAGCACCAGGGCGGCGCCGACCACGACCAGCAGGCCGATCGGCAGGTTGACGTAGAAGATCCAGCGCCAGCTGAGGTGGTCGGTGAACAGCGCGCCGATCAGCGGGCCGATCGCCATGCCGAGGCCGGCGACGACCCCGCCCACCGCCCCGCCCTTCCCGCCGCCCGCGTCCTCCGGGTCCTTGAGGTGGGCGATCACCACCATGGTGACGCTCATCAGTCCGCCGCCACCGATCCCCTGGACGGCCCGGAAGGCGATCAGTTGTCCCATCGTCTGGGCGGCCCCGCAGAGCGCCGAGCCGAGCAGGAAGGCGCCGACCGCGCCGAGCAGCACGCGCTTGGCGCCGTAGAGGTCGCAGAGCTTGCCGTAGAGCGGGAGCAGCGCGGTGGCGGCCAGGGCGAACGCGCTGACCAGCCAGGGCAGCCGGTCGACGCCGTGGACGGGGTCGAGCTCGCGGACGATCGGCACGCTCACCGCCGACACGATGTTCATGTCGAGCACGGCCAGCACGATCGTGACCAGGCAGATCAGCATGCCCAGCTTGCGCTGGGCCGGTGTCATCAGGGCGGTGGGCGCCATCGTCGAATCCCCCCGGGGTCGTCGGAGTCCGCCCGGACCGGTGCGGTCCGGCGGGAACGGCACCACCATGACAGGATTCTTGGACCCGGTCAATCCTTGATCCCGGGCCACATTTCATCCGAGCCAATCAATGAGCCTGGTCAATCGTTGTTCCTGGTACAGTTCGGCCATGGCGTCCCCTTCCGGCTTCGAACGCGGCCTCGATCACGGCTTCGACCTCGACGCGCTCCCGCTGCGTGAGCGCAAGAAGATCCAGACCGGCATCCGGCTCTGGCGCACCGCCGTCGCGCTGTTCGCCGAACGGGGCTTCGACCAGGTCTCGGTGGCCGAGATCGCGGCCGCCGCCGACGTCTCCAAGATGACCGTCTTCAACTACTTCCCCACCAAGGAAGACCTGGTCATGGGCCCGATGGAGCAGCACCTCGACGAGCCGGCCCGGGTGGTGCGCGAACGCGCCCCGGGCACCTCGGCGGTGGCTGCGCTGCGCGAGCAGTTCCTCACCGCGCTGGGGGAGTTCGACCCGGCCACCGGGCTGAACGACGACCCGGTCGTGCTCGACGTGGTCCGGGTGATCCACCGGACCCCGGCCCTGCTGATGCGCGCCACCGCCGGCTTCGACCAGAAGGCGCAGACCCTGCTGGCCGCCGAACTGCTCGCCCAGGACCCGGCCCACGACGAGCTCACCGCCAGGGTCGCCGCCGCCCAACTGCTGGCCGCCCGGCTGACCCTGACCGGCGAGAACCAGCGCCGGATGCTGACCGGCGAACGCGCCGAGGACGCGCTGCCCGCCGCGCTCGACGCGACCCACCGCGCCTTCGCCCTGGTCGAACGGGGACTCGGGGACTACTGCGCCGACACGCCTTGAGAAGGTGTGCGCACCACGATCATCCGGAGGTACGCATGGACCAGCCCTTGCTCACCCGGGGTCGCACCCCGCTGTCCACCGACGTCGACGGCCTGCTCGCCCACATCGGTGAGGACGGCGTCGCGGTGCTGACGTTCTCGCGCCCGCTGCGCCGCAACGCCATCACGCTGGCCATGTGGCAGGCCCTGCCCAAGCTGCTGTTCCGGATCGCCGAGCAACCGGGCGTGCGGGTCCTGCTGGTCACCGGCGCCGACGGCACCTTCAGCGCGGGCGCGGACATCGACGAACTCGCCGAGGTCTACGGCGACCCGGACCGCGCCGACGACTACCACGCCGTCAACGTGGCCGCCGAGGAGGCCCTGGCGGCCTTCCCGCACCCGACGATCGCGGTGGTGCACGGCGCCTGCGTCGGCGGCGGCTGCCAGTTGGCGGTCGCCTGCGACCTGCGGTTCGTCGCGAACGACGTGCGGATGGGCATCACCCCGGCCAAGCTCGGCGTGGTCTACCCGGCGGTGCCGACCCTGCGGCTGGCCCGGCTGGTGGGCCCGTCCCAGGCCAAGTACCTGCTGTTCTCCGGCGAGTTGGTGCAGGGCCTGCGCACCACCGTGATCGGCCTGGCCGACCGGGTCGTCCCCGCCGGCGAACTGGACGGGAACGCGCTGGAGTTCGCCCGGCTGCTGACCCGGCGCTCGCCGCAGACCATCGGCGCCGTCAAGGCCGCGCTGTCCGTCCCGCCGGAGCAGGCGGCGCAGGCGCTGGAGCCGTGGGAGCGCCGCTCCCGCGAGGCCTCGGACGTCCACGAGGGCCTCGCCGCGTTCCTGGAGGGCCGCCCGCCCCGGTTCTGAGCCCCCGGAGCGTCGGAAACAGGCCGTCCCGCGCCGCACCCCCCACGGGGTCGGCGCGGGACGGCCTGCGGACCGCTCAGCGGATCGGCATCCCCGAGATCGCCCGGGCGATCACCAGCCGCTGGATCTCGCTGGTGCCCTCGAAGATCGAGTAGATCGCGCTGTCCCGGTGCATCCGCTCCACCGGGTACTCCCGGGTGAAGCCGTTGCCGCCGAGGATCTGCATCGCCTGCGCGGTGACGTACTTGGCCGTCTCGCCCGCGTACAGCTTGGACATCGAGCCCTCGGCCGCGGTGAACGGCTGGTTGTTGACCGCCATCCAGGAGGCCCGCCACACCAGCAGCCGGGCCGCGTCGATCCGGGTCTTCATGTCGGCGAGCTGGAAGGCCACGCCCTGGTTGTCGATGATCGGGCGGCCGAACTGCTCGCGCGTCTTCGCGTAGTCCAGCGCCACCTCGTACGCGGCCCGGGCGATGCCGATCGCCTGCGCGCCGACGGCCGGGCGGGAGGCCTCGAAGGTGGCCATCGCCGCGTTGCCCTTGGCGCCCGGGCGCTTGACGCCCTCGCGGGCCCGGGCCAGCCGCTCGTCCAGCTTCTCCTTGCCGCCGAGCAGGCAGCTGCCGGGCACCCGGACGCCGTCCAGCACCACCTCGGCGGTGTGCGAGGCCCGGATGCCGTGCTTCTTGAACTTCTGGCCCTGGCTCAGTCCGGGCGTGCCCGGCGGGACGACGAAGGAGGCCTGTCCCTTGGCGCCGAGCGCGGGGTCGACGGTGGCGACCACCACGTGGACGGCGGCGATCCCGCCGTTGGTGGCCCAGGTCTTGGTGCCGTGGAGCACCCACTCGTCCTTGGCCTCGTCGTACACCGCACGGGTGCGCAGCGCGGAGACGTCGGAGCCGGCGTCCGGCTCGGAGGAGCAGAAGGCGGCCACCTTGACGTCCTCGGGGGTGCCGAACATCTGCGGGGTCCAGGTGCCGATCTGCTCGTCGGTGCCGTTGGCCAGCACCGCGACGGCGGCCAGGGTGGTGCCGACGATGGACAGCCCGATGCCCGCGTCGCCCCAGAACAGCTCCTCCATCGCGATCGGGATGCCGACGCCGGAGGGGTCGAAGTACTGCTGGGCGTAGAAGTCCAGGGAGTAGATGCCCAGCTTGGCGGCCTCCTGGATGACCGGCCAGGGGGTCTCCTCGCGCTCGTCCCACTCGGCGGCGGCCGGGCGCATCACGTCGGCGGCGAAGCCGTGCAGCCAGTCGCGTACGGCGAGCTGGTCCGCGCCCGGGTCCAGCGAGAACGTGCTGCTCATGGGTGCTTGCCTCCGAAGACGTGGTGCGGCCGACCGGGGTGTTACCTCGGGTAACATCGTCGGAGTCTGCTACTGATTGGTAACCGGTGTCAACGCCCGCGACCGGTGTCGACACCGAGTCGGCCCCCCCACTTCCGAGGAGCAGCGCATGTCCCGAGAGCCCCGCCGCGAGCAGCTGCTCAACGCCGCCGACCGGGTCATCCAGCGCGAGGGGCCTAGCGCCAGCATGAACGCCATCGCCGCCGAGGCCGGCATCACCAAGCCGATCCTCTACCGGCACTTCGGCGACCGGAACGGCCTGATCAGAGCCCTCACCGAGCGGCACACCGGCGGCCTGCTGGCCGCCGTCCGCGCTGCCCTCGCCGAGCCGCTGGAGCGCCGCGACCGGGTCGAGCACGTGCTGGACACCTACCTCGCCGGGATCGAGGCCCGGCCCCAGGTCTACCGGCTGCTCACCCACCCCGAGCCGGGCGACCCGAGCGGCGCCGGCAACGCACTCGCCCCCGCGCTCCGGCAGATCGCCGAGGAGATCACCCGGGCCGTACAGAGCCAGGTCGACCTCGGAGCCGACCGCGACCTGCTCGCCGAGGCCTGGGGCCGGGGCATCACCGGCATGGTGCTGGCCGCCGGGGACTGGTGGCTGGAGACCAAGCCCTGCTCGCGCACCCGGATGGTGCAGGCGCTGGCCGACCTGCTCTGGGGCCGCCTGGCCGCCGCCGCGGACCTGCCGACCGCCGTCCTGCCGACCGCCCCGGCCGAGCCCGCGGCGGACTGACCGCCCCGCCCGCACCGACCTCCCGCGGCCGAACTCCCCTTTCGCGCACGACCCTTGTGCAGGGGGCCGCAGCACGGGCATCATCGGGGCCCCCACCCCCCGCCGTGCGAGGTCCCCGATGCGCCTGCGCCGCACCGCCGTTGCCCTGCTGCTCGCCGCCACCGCCGCGCTGACCGCCGCTCCGGCGCAGGGCGCGCCGAACCCGGCCCGGGCCGCCGCGACCGCGCACTTCCCCACCGGCACGGCCACCTCCCCCGACGGCCGCACCGCCCTCACCGACGCCCGCGGCCGCCGGCTCGGGCTGCGCGGCTTCAACCTCGACAAGTACGCCGAGGCCACCGAGGCCGACCTCCGGTCCGTCGCCGCCCAGGGGTTCACGCTCGTCCGGCTGCCGGTCTCCTGGACCAGGCTGGAGCCGCGGCGCGGCCACCTCGACGGCGCCGAGCTGCAGCGCCTGCAGCGGCTCCTCGACTGGGCCGACCGCCTGAACCTGCTCGTCCTGGTCGACTTCCACCAGGACGTCTACGGCCCGGAGTTCGGCGGCGGCACCAACGGCATCCCGGTCTGGGCCACCCGGGACGACGGCCTGCCCTTCACCCCGGACCCGGACGACTGGTTCGCCGGCTACTTCCAGCCCGCCGTCCAGGCCGCCTTCCGCCACCTCTACGACGACCCCGACCTGCGCGCCTGGCAGGCCGACTTCTACACCCGGCTCGCCCGCGAACTGCGCGGCCACCGCTCGCTGTTGGGCTACGACCTGTTCAACGAGCCGTTCGGCCCGGTGGACGGCGACCCGAGCGACCCGGCGGTGCTGGCCGCCGCCTCCGCCGCCCTGGAACAGGGCCGGCTCGCCGACATGTACCGCCGCCTGATCGCCGCCGTGCGCCGGGCCGACACCCGCGCCTGGCTGTTCGTGGAACCGACCGTCCTGGTCGGCCAGGGCGTGCCGACGCAACTGCCCGGCTTCACCGACCCCCGCCCCGGCTCCCCCCGGCTCGGCTACGCGCCGCACTTCTACTCCACCGCCGTCGAGAACGGCGCCGACTGGGACCCGTCCGACGGCTTCGTCGAGCAGTACGCCGCCGCGATCACCGCCTACCCCGCCGCCCACCGCCTGCCGGTCCTGGTCGGCGAGTGGGGGCCGCCGGACTCCCGCCGGCCGGGCAACCGCCTGCTGGTCCGCCGGCAGGTCGCCGCGATGGACGGCTTCGCCGAGGGCTGGACGATGTGGTACTGGTGCCGGGGCGCCGGCGGCTACTGCGCGCTCGACCCGGCCGGGCACCCCGCCCCCGGCGACGAGCCCGCCTTCGGCCCGTACCCGGCCGCCGTGGCCGGCACCGCGGTCCGCACGGACGGCGACACCGTCCGCTGGAGCGCCGACGGCACCGGGCACGGCAGCGAACTCGTCCTGCCGCCCGCCGCGTTCCCGCACGGCGCGGGCGTCGCGGTCTCCCCCGCCGACGCCCGCGTCGAGGTCGAGCAGCCCTCGGACGGACACGCGGGAACCGTAAGGATCCGGCTCCCGCACGCCCGACCGGGCACCGCCGTGACGGTCACCCTCACGGCCCGGTGAGGCCCCGCCGGGCCCCGCGCTACAGCAGCCCCCGGCGGGCCAGCAGCGGCTCGGTCTCCGGCGCCCGGCCGATCACCGCGCGGAAGGACTCCAGCGGGTCCCGGCTGAACCCGCGCGCCAGCAGCTCGCGCCGGAACACCTCGCCGCTCTCCCGCACCGGCCGCCCGTTGCCCTCGAACCACTGCACGGTGTCGGCGTCCAGCACCTCCGACCAGATGTAGGCGTAGTACGCCGCGCTGTACCCGCTGGCGAAGACGTGCTGGAAGTACGTCGTCCGGTAGCGCGGCGGGATCGCGTCCACCCCGACCCCGGCGGCCGCGAGCGCCCGGGACTCGAACTCCTCGGCGTCCGCGATCTCCTCGCCCTGCGGCACGGTGTGCCAGGCCCAGTCCAGCAGCGTGGCCGCCAGGTACTCCACCGTCCGGAAGCCCTGCCCGAAGCCCTCGGCCGCCGTCATCCGCTCGACCAGCCCGGCCGGCAGCGGCTCCCCGGTCTCGTGGTGCCGGGCGTAGTTGGCCAGCACCTCCGGCCGGACCATCCACATCTCGTTGACCTGCGACGGGAACTCCACGAAGTCCCGGGGCACCGAGGTGCCCGAGAACAGCGGGTACCGCACGTCCGAGAACAAACCGTGCAGCGCGTGCCCGAACTCGTGGAAGAGCGTGCGCACCTCGTCCCAGGACATCAGCACCGGCTCGCCGGGCGCCGGGAGCGGGATGTTGAGGTTGTTCAGCACCACCGGCCGCCGCCCGGTCAGCGCGGACTGCTCGACCAGCGAGTCCATCCAGGCACCGCCGCGCTTGGACGCCCGGGCGTGGAAGTCGCCGACGAACAGGCCCAGCGCGGTGCCGTCCTCCTCGAACACCTCGAAGACCCGCGCGTCCGGGTGGTGGGCCGTCAGGTCCGGCCGCTCGGTGAAGCTCAGGCCGTACGCCAGGTTCGCCGCGAAGAACACGCCGTCGCGCAGCACCCGCTCCAGCTCGAAGTACGGGCGCAGCACCGCCGCGTCGACCTGGAAGGAGCTCTGCCGGACCTTCTCCGAGTAGTACGCCCAGTCGTGCGCGGCGATCTCCCCGATCCCGTCCGCGGCGGCCGCCGCGGCCAGCTCGGCGGCCTCCCGGCGGGCGTTGGCCACGGCCGGCCCGACCAGCCGGGCCAGCAGGGCGGAGACCGCCTCGACCGTGCCCGCCGTCTCGTCCGCCACCACGTACGCGGCGTGGCTCGGGTGCCCCAGCAGCGCGGCCCGCTCGGCGCGCAGCCCGGCCATCCGGATCGCGATCGGGCCGTTGGCCTCGATGCCCCGGCCGAGCGAGGCGGCGAGCAGCCGCTCGCGCACCGAGCGGTCGGTCAGCTGCGCGAGTTCGGGCTGACCGGAGGTGTTCTTCAGGCTCAGCACGTACTTGTCCTCGTGGCCGAGCACCCGGGCGTTCTCCGCCGCGCCGGCGATCGCGCCCTCGGACAGCCCGGCCAGCTCCGCCGCGGAGTCCAGCACGAGCGCGTTGGCCCGGGTCGCGGCGTTCACGTTCTGCTGGAACGTGGTGCCCAGCGCGGCGAGTTCGGCGTTCAGCTCGCGCAGCCGGGCCTGCTCGGCCTCGCCCAGCCGGGCCCCGGATCGCTCGAAGCCCGTGTACCGGCGCTCCAGCAGGCGCAGCGACTCCGGGTCCAGGCCGAGCTCCGTGCGGGTCCGGTACAGCGCCTCGATCCGGGCGAACAGCGCGCGGTCCAGGTGGATCGCGTCGTGGTGGGCGGCGAGCAGCGGGCTGACCTTGGCCTCCACCTCGTCCAGCAGGTCGGTGGTGTCCGAGGAGGACTGGTTGCGGAACACCGCGTCCACCCGGCGCAGCAGCTCCCCGGAACGCTCCAGGGCCACCAGGGTGTTCTCGAAGGTCGGCAGGCTCCGGTCGGCGGTGATCGCCGCGATCTCGGCGAGCTGCTCGGCCATCCCGCGCTCATAGGCGGGCAGGTAGTGCTCCTCCCGGATCTCCGCGAAGGGGGGCAGCTCGTAGTCCAGCGTGCTGGGCCGGAAGAACGGGTTCTCGGTCATTTCGCCGACCATACGCGGTGTCACCCGCCCTGCCTATGCGGCCCGAGCCCGTTGTCGTACCCACCCGTTAACGTCAGCGGAGGACACCCGCAAGCCCGCACATCCGTGCCCGTACCCGCACGCCCGACCGCGCGCCGGAGAGGAGCAGCCCCCGTGGCACCCAGGACGGCCCTCGCGCCCGACCCGCACGGCCCCGGCGGCCGCCTCCAGCCGCTGGACGACGCCGGCGCCCCGCTCGGCCCGCCCGAAACCGTCCGCGACCTCGCCGCCGCGGTCGCCGCCCGGGAGGCGGCCGGGCAGACCCGCTGGGTCTGGGCCGCCGCCGACTCCGCGTACGCCCCGCTGCTGGCGCGGCTGCCGGACCGACTCGCCCGCTGCCACGACCTGCGGCTGGTCGAGGCGCTGCTGCTGGCGCACGAGGGCCGGTTCGGCGCGCCGCGCTCGCTCGGCGCCGCCTGGTGCCGGCTGCGCGGCCTGCCCGTCCCGGCGGACCTGGCCGAGCCCGGCCCGGCCGACGCCGACGGCGGCCAGGACACCCTGTTCGCCCCCGACCGGCTGCAGCTGCCCCCGGGCGCCGACCCGCTGGCCGCCGTGGTCGCCGTCCACGCGGAGCAGCAGCGCCGGATCGCCGCGATCGCCGAGCCGGGCGCCCGGCAGCGGTTCCGGCTGCTGGTCGCCGCCGAGTCGGCCGGCGCCCTGGTGGCCGCGGAGATCGCGTACGACGGCCTGCCCTGGCGCACCGACGTCCACGACCGGCTGCTGACCGAACTGCTCGGCCCCCGCCCCGCCGTCCCCGGCACCCAGCCGCGGCGGCTCGCCGACCTCGCCGTCGAGCTCCAGGAGGCCCTCGGCGCCAAGCCGTTCAATCCCGACTCGCACACGCAGGTGCTGCGCGCCTTCGGCGAGGCGGGCATCCAGCTCGGCTCCACCCGGTCCTGGGAGCTCAAGGGCATCGACCATCCGGCCGCCCGGCTGCTCGTCCGCTACAAGGAGCTCGCCCGGATCCACGTCGCGCACGGCTGGGCCTGGCAGGACGCCTGGGCCCGCGGCGGCCGCTTCCGGCCCGAGTACGTGGTCGGCGGCGTGGTCTCCGGCCGCTGGGCCAGCCGCGGCGGCGGCGCCCTGCAGATCCCGCGCATCCTGCGCCGGGCCGTGGTCGCCGACCCGGGCTGGCTGCTGGTGGTCGCCGACGCCGCCCAGCTGGAGCCCCGGGTGCTGGCCGCGCTCTCCCAGGACGCCGGGCTGGCCCGCACGGCGGCCGGCGGCGACCTGTACGAGGCGCTCGCCGCCACCGCCTTCCAGGGCGACCGCGAGAAGGCGAAGCTCGGCCTGCTCGGCGCCATGTACGGGCAGACCAGCGGCGACATCGGCCCGCTGCTGAACACCCTGCGGCGCCGCTACCCGGCCGCGATGGGCTACGTCGAGGCCGCCGCCCGCACCGGCGAGGACGGCGGCGTGGTCGCCTCCCGGCTCGGCCGGGTCTGCCCGCCGGCCTCCGCCGACTTCCTCGACCTGACCGAGGCCGACGCCGCGGGCGAGGCCGGCGGCCGCACGGCCCGCGCCCGGGGCCGCTTCACCCGCAACTTCGTCATCCAGGCCAGCGCCGCCGACTGGGCGCTCGCCCTGCTCGCGGCGCTGCGCCGGCGGCTGGGCGAGCTGCCCGCGACCGGCCCGGCGGACCGCCCGCACCTGGTGTTCTTCCAGCACGACGAGGTGATGGTGCACACCCCGGCCAACCTCGCCGACGACGTGGCCGCCGCCGTCGCCGAGGCGGCCGAGGAGGCCCGCCGGCTGGTCTTCGGCGACACCCCGGTGCGCTTCCCGCTGACCACTGCGGTGGTGGACTGCTACGCCGACGCCAAGTGACGCCCCCGGCCGATGCCCACGTGACGCCGTCGGCCGGCGCCGAGTGACGCGCCCGCCCGGCGCCCCTACAGCTTCCGGAAGGAGCGCGCGTCCTCGGCCGCCGCAACCACCTCGGCCAGCCCCGCGCCGGTCGAGGCGGTGACGGCGGCGGCCACCGCGCCCTCGACGAACGGCGCGTCCACCAGCCGCACGCCCGGCCGCGGCTCGTCCTCCAGGACGGTGACGGCGGTGAGCACCGAGCTGCCGAGGTCCGGCAGCACGACCACGCCCGCCCCGCCGTCCGCCTGCGCGACCGCCCCGGCGATCAGGTCGTAGCTGGTGCCGAGCCCGCCGTCCTCCGTCCCGCCGGCGACCACCACCCGCACGCCGTCCGGGGCGAGTTCACCGAGCAGCTCGCGCAGCCCCTCCGCGAGCCGGGCGCTGTGCGAGACCAGGACGATGCCCACGTTTCCGCTCATGCCGACGACCCTACGGGCAACGCCCGCTGCTCCGGGAGGGTGACCGGAAACGCGCGTGTCGCACCCCGTGCCCACCACCCCCGTCTGGCGTAGCGTCGGGTCGACGGCGTTGACGACCGTAGCGTCCTCACCAAGGGAGCGAAGAGCGTTGAAGAAGCTGATCAACACCCCGGAGGGGGTCCTGGAGGACGCCCTGGCCGGATTCGCCGCCGCCCATCCGGAGCTGGCGGTGGACATCCCGAACCGGGTGATCACCCGGGCCGCCCGCCCGGCCGGGCCCAAGGTCGCGCTGATCTCCGGCGGCGGCTCCGGCCACGAACCGCTGCACGGCGGCTTCGTCGGCCCCGGCATGCTCGACGCCGCCTGCCCCGGCGAGGTGTTCACCTCGCCCGTCCCGGACCAGATGCTGGCCGCCGCCAAGGCCGTGGAGAACGGCGCCGGTGTCGTCTTCGTCGTGAAGAACTACACCGGCGACGTGATGAACTTCGAGCTCGCCGCCGAACTCGCCGCCGAGGAGGGCCTGGAGGTCCGCACCGTCCTGGTCAACGACGACGTCGCGGTCGAGGACTCCACCTGGACGGCCGGCCGCCGGGGCACCGGCGCGACCGTCCTGGTCGAGAAGACCGCCGGCGCGCTGGCCGAGCGCGGCGCCCCGCTGGACGAGGTGGCCGCCCTGGGCGAGCGGGTCAACGCCGCCTCCCGCTCCTTCGCGATCGCGCTCACCGCCGCCACCGTCCCGGCCGCCGGCAAGCCGGGCTTCGACCTGCCCGAGGACGAGATCGAGGTCGGCGTCGGCATCCACGGCGAACCCGGCCGCCGCCGCGAGAAGCTCCGCCCGGCCCGCGAGCTGGCCGCCGAGGTCGTCGAGACCGTCCTGACCGACCACCACCTGACGGCGGGCGACGAGGTGATCGCCCTGCTCAACGGCCTGGGCGCCACCCCGCTGCTGGAGCTGTACGTGGTCTACGGCGAGGTCGCCGCCCGGCTGGCCGAGCGCGGCATCGGGGTGGCCCGCAGCCTGGTCGGCAACTACGTCACCAGCCTGGACATGGCGGGCTTCTCGCTCACCCTCACCAAGGCCGACGCCCAGCTGCTGGAACTGTGGGACGCCCCGGTCGACACCCCCGCCCTCAAGCGGGCCTGAGGAGGATTCGCGATGGACCCCGACACCCCGGCGTTCGACTCCCCGCTGTTCGACACCGCACGGGCCGAGGCCTGGATCCGCGCCGTGGCCGCGGCCGTCGACGAGGAGCAGTCCCGGCTCACCGAGCTGGACTCGGCGATCGGCGACGGCGACCACGGCAGCAACCTCCACCGCGGCTTCACGGCTGCCCTCGCCGCCCTCGACGGCCTTCACCCGACCGGCCCGGGCGCCGTCCTCACCAGGACCGGCACCACGCTCGTCTCCAAGGTCGGCGGCGCCTCCGGCCCGCTCTACGGCAAGGCCTTCCGCGCCATCGGCGCCGCCCTGCCCGAGCCGGCCACCCCGGCCGACGTCGCCGAGGCCCTGTCCGCCGGACTGGACGCCGTGCGTCTCCTCGGCAAGGCCGAGCCCGGGGACAAGACCATCGTGGACGCCTGGACCCCGGCCCTCGCCGCCTTCCGCGCCGCGGCCGCCGGCGGTGCCACGCTCGCCGAGGCCGCCGCCGCGGCCGCCGACGCCGCCGACCGGGGCGCCCGCGACACCGTCCCCCTCCGGGCCCGCAAGGGCCGCGCCTCCTACCTCGGCGAACGCAGCATCGGCCACCAGGACCCGGGCGCCACCTCCACCGCCCTCGTCTTCCGCGCCCTCGCCGACACCACCGCCTGAGCCCGCTCCGCCCCCTACCCGCGCAGTCCCCGGCCCCTCCCCTCTTCCCCGTGCTCCGACCGGGGCGCGGGGAACTGCGCGGAACGGAGGGCCCCGACCGGCACCGCGCCCCGCTCCCCCATGCCCTCCCCCGCACCCCGCGCCCCCGCCGCACTCCTGGCGTCGATCAGCCGTCCGTCCGCGCGATCAGCAGCAGCAACGCGTCGTCTCGCAGCTCCCCGCCGGTGTGCGCCAGCAGGTCCCCGTACACCCGCCCGACCGCCGCCTCCAGCTCGCCCGCCGAGCGCGCGGCTCCCCGCACCAGCGGCCCCACCCGCTCCGCCAGCGGGTAGAACTCCCCGGTCGCCCGGTGCCGCGCCTCGATCACCCCGTCCGTGCAGAGCACCAGCACGTCCTCCGGCCCGAACGGCTGCCCCCAGCTGGTCGGTTCCCCCGCGGCCAGCCGGCCGAGGCCCAGCGGCACCCACGGGTCCGGCGCGTGCAGGACGAACGCCCGCCCCTCGCCGTCGACCCGGATCGGCGGCACGTGCCCGTACTGCAGCAGCTCCACGGCCCCGGGCGCGCGGAACTCCGCGAACAGCGCCGTGGTGAACTCGCCGTCCGGGACGTGCCGTTCGACGCTGGCCTCGACCCGCGCCGCGACACCCCGCAGCCCGGCCTCGTCGTACGCGGCCTCGCGGAACGCGCCCAGCACCACCGCCGCGGTCTGCACCGCCGCCAGCCCCTTGCCCCGGACGTCCCCGACCGCGACCCGGGTGCCGTGCGGCGTCTCCAGGACGGAGTAGAGGTCCCCGCCGATCCGCGAGGCGTCCGCCGCCGACACGTACCGCACGGCCAGCCGCAGCGGCCCGACCACCGGCCCCGGCAGCCGCAGCAGGGCTCGCTGGGCGGCCTCGGCGACGGAGCTGACGGCCGCGAAGGCCGCCGCCCGCCGCATCCGGAGCCCGGCGACCCAGGCCGAGAACAGCGTCACCACCACGTAGCTGACCATCGCGCCGTAGAGGAACCGCGCGTCGTTGATGTTGTCGACCTCGTCGTAGTGGCTGAGCCCGAACACCGCGAGCAGTCCGAGCGTGCAGACCGCGAGCAGTTCGCGGGGCCGCAGGGTGAGGGCCGCGATGGTCGGCACGACGGTCATCAGCGGGGCGAGGTAGCGGTCCTTGCCGGAGAGGAGGTCCGCGAGCCCCACCAGCAGGGTGGCGAGCAGCGCCGGAGCGGCGCGCCGCCACAGCGGCACGTCCTGGAGGTCGGCGGCCAGCAGGGCGCCGCGCTGCCGGTCCGGCGGCAGTCCGGCTGCCCCGGGTGCCGAGGGTGACTGGGCGCGGCGGATCGGAAACACATACCGAACATAAGGGACGATCACGGCACCCACCCGCCCACCCCGTCGCCTACGATTCGATCCACCTCCCCCACCCCCTCGACCTATACCCCTCAGGGGTATGGTGTCATCAGCAGTCATCGACAGTCGTCAGCACAGGAACCCGCACCGACCTCCCGGAGGCCCCGATGTCCAGCACCATCACCTACACCGTGTCCGGCATGAGCTGCGGCCACTGCGAGAAGGCGATCAGCGAGGAGCTCTCCACCCTGACCGGTGTCACCGAGGTCGCCGCCGACGCCAAGGCCGGGACCGTGACGGTCTCCTCCGCCGCCCCGTTGGACGAGGAGCAGGTCCGCGCCGCCGTCGACGAGGCCGGCTACGAGCTGGTCGGCCGCAGCGCCTGAACCACCGAGGTACGGCGGGGCCCCGACCGGCGGCCCGACCGACGGCCCCGCCGTACGCCCCCAGCAAGGAGCTGATCCACATGAGCACGTCCGCCCCCGACGTCGAGGCCCGGGACCGGGTCGAGCTGTCGATCGGCGGGATGACCTGCGCCTCCTGCGCGGCCCGGATCGAGAAGAAGCTCAACCGGATGGACGGCGTCGAGGCGACCGTCAACTTCGCCACCGAGAAGGCCCGGGTCGACTACGGCCCCGGGGTGACGGTGGCCGAGCTGATCGCCACGGTCGAGCGCACCGGCTACACCGCGGAGCTCCCCCCGCCCCCGGCGCCCGCCGTCCCCGAGCCGGCCCGTCCCGCCACCGCGGCGCCCGGGCCGGCCCGTCCCGAACGGACCGACCCCCTGCTCGACCGGCTGCTGATCGGCGCCGTCCTCGGCGTCCCGGTGGTCGTGCTGTCGATGGTCCCGGCCCTGCAGTTCACGAACTGGCAGTGGCTGGCCTTCGCGCTCACCGGCCCGGTCGTGGTGTACGGCGGCCTGCCGTTCCACCGCGCCGCCTGGACCAACCTCAAGCACGGCGCCGCGACCATGGACACCCTGGTCTCGCTCGGCACCCTGGCCGCCTTCGGCTGGTCGGTCTGGGCGCTCTTCCTGGGCCACGCCGGCCTGCCCGGGATGCACCACGCCTTCTCGCTCTCCGTCGGCGACACCGACGCCTCCGCGACGCTCTACCTGGAGACCGCTGCCGCCGTCACCGTGCTGATCCTGCTCGGCCGCCTGCTGGAGGCCCGCTCCAAGCGCCGGGCGGGCGCCGCGCTGCACGCGCTGCTCGACCTCGGTGCCAAGGACGTCGCGGTCCTGCAGGACGGACGCGAGGTGCGCCTGCCCGTGGACCGGCTGGCCGTCGGCACGCGCTTCGTGGTCCGCCCGGGCGAGAAGATCGCCACCGACGGCGTGGTGGTCGAGGGCGGCTCCGCCGTGGACGCCTCGATGCTGACCGGCGAGTCCGCCCCGGTCGAGGTCACCGTCGGCGACCCGGTCACCGGTGCCACCGTCAACGCCGGCGGGCGCCTGGTGGTCGAGGCCACCCGGGTCGGCGCCGACACCCGGCTGACCCGGATGGCCGGGCTGGTCGAGGAGGCCCAGAACGGCAAGGCCGCCGCCCAGCGGCTGGCCGACCGGATCTCCGCCGTCTTCGTCCCCGTGGTGATCCTGATCGCCCTTGCCACCCTGGTCACCTGGCTGCTGGTCACCGACAGCCCCACCGAGGCCTTCACCGCGGCCGTGGCCGTCCTGATCATCGCCTGCCCCTGCGCGCTCGGCCTGGCCACCCCGACCGCGCTCATGGTGGGCACCGGCCGCGGCGCCCAGCTCGGGATCCTGATCAAGGGCCCGGAGGTCCTGGAGACCACCCGCGCGGTGGACACCGTCGTGCTCGACAAGACCGGCACCGTCACCACCGGCCGGATGGCCGTGGTCGCCGTGCACACCGCCGAGGGCGTCGACCGGACCGAGGCGCTGCGCCTGGCCGGCGCCGTCGAACACGCCTCCGAGCACCCGATCGCCGCCGCCGTCGCCGCGGCCGCCGTGGAGCGGACGGGCGAGCTGCCGCCGGTCGAGGGCTTCCGCAGCGTCCCGGGCCGGGGCGTGGAGGGCGTCGTGGCGGGCCGCGCGGTGGTCGCCGGGCACGAGACGCTGCTCGCCGACTGGGCCCTGCACCTGCCGCCCTCCCTGACCCGCGCCAGGGCCGCCGCCGAGGCGGCCGGCCGCACCGCGGTCACGGTCGGCTGGGACGGCGAGGCGCGGGCGGTCCTGGAGGTCGCCGACGCGGTCCGGCCGACCAGCGCCGAGGCGGTCGCCCGGCTCCGCGCGCTGGGCCTGCGCCCGGTGCTGCTGACCGGAGACAACCGGGCGGTCGCCGAGGCGGTCGCGGCCGAGGTCGGCGTCCCCGCGCAGGACGTGATCGCCGAGGTGCTCCCTGAGGACAAGGTCGCGACGGTCAGGCGGCTGCAGGCCGAGGGCGGGGTCGTCGCGATGGTCGGCGACGGCGTCAACGACGCCGCGGCCCTCGCCCAGGCCGACCTCGGCCTCGCGATGGGCACCGGCACCGACGCCGCGATCGAGGCCGCCGACCTCACCCTGGTCCGCGGCGACCTGCTGGCCGCGGCGGACGCCATCCGGCTCTCCCGCCGGACCCTCGGCACCATCAGGGGCAATCTGGTCTGGGCGTTCGGCTACAACGTCGCCGCCCTGCCGCTGGCCGCGGCCGGGCTGCTCAACCCGATGATCGCCGGCGCGGCCATGGCCTTCTCCTCGGTCTTCGTGCTCACCAACAGCCTGCGCCTGCGCCGCTTCCGGCCCGCCTGAGCGGGCCCGGGAAGCTCCCGCGTGCCCCGGGGCCGGGCGGCTCCCGCGCGCCCCGGGGCACGCACGACGGGCCCGGACCGCCACCGGTCCGGGCCCCTCGCCGTACGTCAACGCCCCAGCAGCTCGCCGCCGTTGCAGTGCAGGATCTCACCGGTGATGAACCCGGCCTCGGGCGAAGCGAGGAAGTGCACCGCCGCCGCGACCTCGCCGGTCTCCCCGATCCGGCCGAGCAGGGTGCGGGCCGCCCGCCGGGCCACCTCGGCCTCGTCCAGCCTCGGCCCGAAGAACTCGGTGCCGCTGACCGTCCCGGGCGCGACGATGTTGGCGGTGATGCCCGAGGTGCCCAACTGGGCGGCCAGGAAGTTGTTCCAGGCGTGCAGCGAGGCCTTCGCCGCGCCGTAGGAGCCGGCCCCGCGCAGGGCCGCGATGGAGCTGATGGTGACCACCCGGCCGGAGCCGGGGGTGAGCCGGTCGCGGATCGACTCGGTGAGCAGCACCACCGTCAGCACGTTGCGCTCGAAGTCGCCGCGCCAGCGGGCGAGCAGCGCGTGCGGCCCGCCGCCGACCACGGTCTCCCGGCTGCCGGCGTTGTTGACCAGGACGTCGATCCGCTCGGGCAGTTCGCGCAGCGCGTCCTCCACGGCGTCCGGGTCGGCGAGGTCGCACACCAGCGGGGTGACGTCCGCCCCGAGGTCCGCCGCGGCCTTCTCCAGGACCGCGCGGCGGCGGCCCACGATCACCACGCGGTCACCCGCCTCGGCGAACCGCCGCGCGACTTCGTACCCGATTCCCGTGCCACCGCCGGTGACGACGACGTTCCTGGCCATCTGCGCACTCCCTCCCCAGTTCCGCCGCCGCGCTGCGAGTGTGCGTGGCGGTCCGTACCGGAATGCCACGATTCCTATCACGCTCGGTTGCCGTGACTGCGGGGAGGGTGACGTCCCGCGCGAGAGAAGGTGTGATATGGGCGGGGTACGACGCGCACACGGAGCGTGGCGAGAGGCAGCTCACACCCCCCGGGCGTAACTTCTCGCACCCTGATACGTCTTAGGTTGGTAGTGCGGCAGTTTTTCCGATGGGCGGGGGCACGCTGAACGGCAACGTGTCCCCGCGCTTCCACCGGCTGTCGCCGGCGGGGCTCCGGCGGGCCCCGGGAAGGGTCGTCTTCTCGACGGCCTTCGCGCACGGCGCCGGGGTACTGGCGGGCCAGGGACGCTTTGAGCGGCCGTCTCGGGCTGCGGCCGGCCCCGGAGTCGTGCGCCGTACGGTTCCGTCCCCGCGCGGACCCCTCCGGGGGTGCGGTGCGGGGACGCGGAGGGGCCCGGTCGCTCAGGCAGCGGCCGGGCCCCTTTCAGCTTCCGTCCGGGTCGGTGCCCGGCGTCGGCGTCTTCGCGCGCGTCGTCAGCGACCCTCAAGCGGGACGTAGTCGCGGATCGCGGTGCCGGTGTAGATCTGGCGCGGGCGGCCGATCCGGCTGGTCGGGTCGTTGATCATCTCGTGCCAGTGGGCGATCCAGCCCGGCAGCCGGCCGAGGGCGAACAGCACGGTGAACATGCTGGTCGGGAAGCCCATGGCGCGGTAGATCAGACCGGTGTAGAAGTCCACGTTCGGGTACAGCTTGCGCGAGATGAAGAAGTCGTCCTTGAGGGCGTGCTCCTCCAGCTTGAGCGCGATGTCGAGGAGCTCGTCGCTCTTGCCGAGCTGGCCGAGGACCTCGTGCGCGAGCAGCTTCACCTGGGCGGCGCGCGGGTCGAACGCCTTGTAGACCCGGTGGCCGAAGCCCATCAGCTTGACGCCGGCTTCCTTGTTCTTGACCTTCGTGATGAAGGCGTCGACGTCGCCGCCGTCCTTCTGGATGCTCTCCAGCATCTCCAGCACGGCCTGGTTGGCGCCGCCGTGCAGCGGGCCCCACAGTGCCGAGATGCCGGCCGAGATCGAGGCGAACAGGTTGGCGTGGCTGGAGCCGACCAGGCGCACGGTGGAGGTCGAGCAGTTCTGCTCGTGGTCCGCGTGCAGGATGAGCAGCTTGTCCAGGGCGTTGACGACGACCGGGTTGAGCTCGTAGTCCTCGGCGGGGACGGCGAACGTCATCCGCAGGAGGTTCTCGACGTAGCTCAGGTCGTTGCGCGGGTAGACGAAGGGCTGGCCCATCGCCTTCTTGTACGCGTACGCGGCGATCGTCGGCAGCTTGGCGAGCAGGCGGACCGTCGACAGGTGGCGCTGGGCCGCGTCGAACGGGTTGTGGCTCTCCGGGTAGAACGTGGACAGCGCGCCGACCACCGAGGACAGCATGGCCATCGGGTGGGCGTCCCGCGGGAAGCCCTGGAAGAAGCGCTTGACGTCCTCGTGCAGCAGGGTGTGCTGGGTGATCTCGCGGTTGAACTCCGCCAGCTGGTCCGCGTTGGGCAGCTCGCCGTTGATCAGGAGGTACGCGGTCTCGATGAAGCCGCCCTGCGAGGCGAGCTGCTCGATCGGGTAGCCGCGGTACCGCAGGATGCCGTTGTCGCCGTCCACGAAGGTGATCGCGGACTTGTACGCGGCGGTGTTACCGAAGCCGTTGTCCAGGGTGACCAGGCCGGTCTGCGGGAGCAGCTTCGAGATGTCGAAGCCGGCGTTGCCCGCAGTGCTCTCGACGACGGGGTACTCGTACTCGCCGTCCTGGTACCGCAGTACTACCGAGTTGTCGCTCACGTCTTCCTCACCGACGAAATGAATCCTCTTCCAAGGTGCCCTGACTGTCTCCACCATCCCCCATCCGGAGGACAGTCGCGCACCCGGGGTGGCCCGGAAGGGCCCGCCCCTACAAAACCTGCCGCCGTAGCCGGTACGAACCGGACAAGATCGGCACCACCCTAGGCTCTGCCGTAAATCTCTTCACGTCAAGAGAACATTAGAGGCAACGATCCTGTTGGATAATCATCCAGAAGCAAGCCGATGGTCGAGCGCCGCATGCCGCCGACCTGCACTGACGGCCCGAACGGCCTGCGCGATCGCCTTGCGTGACCCGACCAGTACCACGAGTTTCCTCGCCCTGGTCACAGCGGTGTAGAGCAGATTTCGCTGGAGCATCGTCCAAGCGGACATAGTGACCGGAATCACCACCACCGGGTACTCGCTGCCCTGCGAGCGGTGGATCGTCACCGCGTACGCGTGGGCCAGCTCGTCGAGTTCGTCGAAGTCGTACACCACCTCCTCGTCCTCGTCGGTGACCACCGTCAACCGCTGGTCGTCCACGCTGAGGGCGGTCACCACTCCCACTGTGCCGTTGAAGACGCCGTTCCGCCCCTTGTCGTAGTTGTTGCGGATCTGGGTCACCTTGTCCCCCACCCGGAACGTCCGCCCGCCGAAACGCCGCTCCGCCACCCCCTCCCGGGCCGGCGTCACCGCCCCCTGCAGCAGCGCGTTCAGGTTCCCCGCCCCGGCCGGGCCGCGGTGCATCGGGGCCAGCACCTGGACGTCCCGGCGCGGGTCGAAGCCGAACTTCTGCGGGATCCGCCGCGCCACCACGTCCACCGTCAGCCCGGCCGCCCGCTCCGCGTCGTCCTCGGCGAACAGGAAGAAGTCCGCCAGACCATCCGTCAGCGGCGGCTTCCCCTCGTTGATCCGGTGCGCGTTGGTCACCACGCCCGACTGCTGCGCCTGCCGGAAGATCCGGGTCAGCCGGACCGACGGGATCGGCCCGTCCTCGGCCAGCATGTCCCGCAGCACCTCCCCGGCGCCCACCGACGGCAGCTGGTCCACGTCCCCCACGAACAGCAGGTGAGCGCCCATCGGCACCGCCTTGACCAGCTTGTTCGCCAGGATCAGGTCCAGCATCGAGGCCTCGTCGACCACCACCAGGTCCGCGTCCAGCGGCCGGTCCCGGTCGAACGCGGCGTCCCCGCCCGGCTTCAGCTCCAGCAGCCGGTGCACCGTCGAGGCCTCCGCCCCGGTCAGCTCCGACAGCCGCTTCGCCGCCCGCCCGGTCGGCGCCGCCAGCACCACCTTCGCCCGCTTCGCCAGCGCCAGCGCCACGATCGACTTCACCGTGAACGACTTGCCGCAGCCCGGACCGCCCGTCAGCACCGCGACCTTCTGCGTCAGCGCCAGCCGCACCGACTGCTCCTGCTCGGGCGCCAACTCGGCCCCCGTCCGCTTCGCCAGCCACTCCAGCGCCACCGGCCAGTCCACGCCCGCGAACCACGGCATCCGGTCCGTGTCCGAACGCAGCAGCCGCAGCAGCTGGTTGGCCAGCGAGATCTCCGCCCGGTGGAACGGCACCAGGTAGACCGCGGTGATCGGCTCGCCCGCCTCCCCCGGCACCGTCTCGCGGACCACCCCCTCGACCGCGACCAGCTCGGCCAGGCAGTCGATCACCAGCCCCACGTCCACCTGCAGCAGCTTCACGCCGTCCGCGATCAGCCGCTCCTCCGGCAGGAAGCAGTGCCCCTGGTCGCTGCTCTGCGACAGCGCGTACTGCAGCCCCGCCTTCACCCGCTCCGGGCTGTCGTGCGGGATGCCCACCGCCTGGGCGATCCGGTCCGCCGTCAGGAATCCGATGCCCCAGACGTCCGACGCCAGCCGGTACGGCTCGTTCTTCACCACGCCGATCGACGCGTCGCCGTACTGCTTGTAGATCCGCACCGCCAGCGAGGTCGACACCCCGACCCCCTGCAGGAAGACCATCACCTCCTTGATGGCCTTCTGCTCCTCCCAGGCCGCCGCGATCTTCTTGGTGCGCTTCGGCCCCAGCCCCGGCACCTCGATCAGCCGGGCCGGCTCGTTCTCGATCACCTCCAGGGTGTCCACACCGAAGCGCTCCACGATCCGCTCGGCGAACCGCGGCCCGATCCCCTTGATCAGCCCCGAGCCCAGGTACCTCCGGATGCCCTGGACCGTGGCCGGCAGCACCGTCGTGTAGTTCTCCACCGTGAACTGCCGCCCGTACTGCGGGTGCGAGCCCCACCGCCCGTGCAGCCGCAGCGACTCCCCGACCTGCGCCCCCAGCAGCGCGCCCACCACGGTCAGCAGGTCGTTCCCGCCCCGGCCGGTGTCGACCCGGGCCACCGTGTAGCCGGTCTCCTCGTTGGCGTAGGTGATCCGCTCCAGCACGCCCTCGACCTGCGCGAGCTGGAACGGCTGCTGCCCCGACTGCGCCTGCTTGCTCACCGGGCCCCCTTCGACCGGCACGGGTGGATCATTCCGCTACGCACGGTACCGCCCGGCCCCGACAAGCCCACAGCCGCGAACGGGATCCCGGGCCGGAAGCCTGCCGTGCAGCGCCATCGCCGAGGTGCCAGGCTGTGAGTAGGCAGGGGGACCGTCGACCGCGCCCGCCCGGGCCCGGCCCGTCCGAGGAGCAGTGCCCGACATGCTCAACACCGCCTTCCGCCCCGGCGCCCCCGACTGGCTCGACCTGAGCAGCCCCGACACCCGGGCCTCCGTCGACTTCTACACCGCGCTGTTCGGCTGGACCTTCGACTCGGCCGGCCCCGAGTCGGGCGGCTACGGGTTCTTCCGCCTCGACGGCCGGATCGTCGCCGCCCTCGGTCCGCTCACCGACGACAGCGCCCTGCCGGGCTGGACGCTCTACTTCGCCACCCCCGACGCCGACCGCACCACCGCGCTGGTCGAGAAGGCCGGCGGCCGCGTCCGGTTCGCCCCCTTCGACGTCTTCACCTCGGGCCGGATGGCCGGCTACACCGACCCGACCGGCGCCGACTTCGCCGTCTGGCAGCCGCACGACACCCGCGGCCTGGACGTCGTCGACGAGGAGGGCAGCCTCTGCTGGGCCGAGTGCCACAGCATCGACGCCGAACTCGCCAAGTCCTTCTACCGCACCGTCTTCGACTGGCAGGAGCAGGACGTCCCGTTCGACGGCTCGATCTACACCGTCCTCACCCCCGCGGGCGGCGGCACCGACGACGCCCACGGCGGCATCGTCCAGCTCGGCCCCCAGCAGACCGCCGCCGGCACCGGCTCGCACTGGCTCCCGTACTTCGAGGTCCCCAACGCGGACGCCAGCCTCGCCATCGCCGGCACCATCGGCGCGACCGTGAAGGTCGCCGCCGCCGACGTCCACGGCGTCGGCCGCCTCGCCCAGCTGGTCGACCCGCACGGCGCGGTCTTCGCCGTCATCACCAGTGCCCCGCCCGGGGCGTGACACCGCCTCACCCCGGCCCGACGCCGCCAGGGACCTTGCCCACCCCTGAGCGGCCCTGATCGGCCCCCAGGAGGGCCGTGCAGGGGCGCTACGGGCGTAGACAGGGACGGGTGGGAACCACGAAAGGCTTCTATTCTCTGATCATGAACGACACGACCGATCTGACGATCCGCCGGGCGACCGGGGCGGACCTCCCGGCCATCGTGGCGATGCTCGCGGACGACCCGCTGGGCGCGACCCGCGAGAGCCCCGACGACCTGACCGCCTACCGCACCGCCTTCGCCCGCATCGAGGGCGACCCGCACCAGCACCTGGTCGTCGCCGACCGCGCCGGCCGGACCGTCGGCACCCTGCAGCTCACCGTCGTGCCGGGCCTCTCCCGACAGGGCTCCACCCGCACGATCATCGAGGCCGTCCGCATCCACGCCGACGAGCGCGGCAACGGGCTGGGCTCCGTCCTGATCGAGTGGGCCGTCCAGCGCTCCCGCGAACTCGGCGCCGACCTCGTCCAGCTCACCTCCGACGCCACCCGCACCGACGCGCACCGCTTCTACGAGCGGCTCGGGTTCGTTCCGTCACACGTCGGCTTCAAGCTGAAGGTCTGAAAGCGGCGCCCGAACCAGTGTCCGGAAATGCAAAGAACCCCTGATCCGAGTGGATCAGGGGTTCTTTGGAATGATTGTTCGGCGGCGTCCTACTCTCCCACAGGGTCCCCCCTGCA